>CAYLZH010000046.1:0-22549 GCA_964388245.1 uncultured Bacteroidales bacterium | reverse complement strand
TACGGAAAACAAATTAGGGTACAATTTTTTCAAATTTATATTGAAGGACAAAATATGATCTCAAAACCCCCACCTGGAATTCTTCAGGGCAGTTGGTCTCCCCGGCCAACTGCCGTGTCCTTCTTTTGGTATCAGCTAAAGAAATATAACGGAAATAAAAAACTATAAAATGCGAAATATGATAAATGCTCATACACATCTGTGTCTGATAATTGGCTGTTTACTTTTAGTGATATCCGGCTATTCTCAAACTTATATTCTGAATGAGGATTTCACTTCAGCAAATGGTACAACTGCACCAGTCCAATGGACGAATATCAGTAATACCTCTGTTGTATCCGATCTGTGGCATTTCGACAATCCGGGGAATCGAAGTATAGACTTTCCTGTATCAGGCCAATTTGCAATTTTCGATAGTGATAATTATTCGCAAAACGGGACAATTGATGAGGCATCGCTTGAATCGCCATATTTTGATGCATCAATAGGAAATTACATCTACTTATTTTTTGATCATCGGTTTACCGGGCATTCAGGCGATACAGCAATCGTTGAGGCTTTTAACGGAACAGCATGGCAGCAAATTATTAACTTTACTGATAGTACTGCAAACACACAGAGCGAGATGTTCGATGTATCAGCAATGTTTGGGGGGACAGCGAATGCTAAATTACGATTTCGATGGAAAGGTAATGGGGTAAATTATTGGGCAGTCGATAACATTTCGGTATTTGCTCCTTTGGCCGTTGATTTAGGCATATTAGATTTTGCTGCTCCCATTATGCCTTTCGCATCCGGTTCTCAGGATATTGAGCTTAACCTGAAAAATTTTGGGGCCATCCCAGTGACATCCGCTACTGTGCAGTGGGAATTAAACGGAATTCTGCAATCGCCTTTATCATGGACAGGTAATCTATCCTTTGCCGATACAATCACTAATGTTTCAGTTGGCAGCCATAATTTTGTTAGTGGTCAGTCAGTGCATATCAAAGCCTGGATCGAAAATCCGAATAGTAGCTTAGATGCAAATCCTTTGAATGATACCATCGAAATTGACTTATCGGCACCTCTTTGCGGCACCTACACCATTGGTGGAACTAATCCCGATTTCCAGACTTTTACAGATGCTGTGACCATCCTGAACAATGCCGGTGTTAGCTGCCCTGTGGTGTTTTTTATTAGGAACGGAATGTACAGTGACCAGATCGAGATAGGCCAGATTGGTGGCGTGGATTCTGTGAATACAGTAACATTTCGTGGCGAGAGTCTTGACAGCAGTGCCGTAACCCTGCAATACACACAAAGCAACCCGGTGCTCAATTATACTGTTAAACTCACGAACACTAACCATATCTTTTTCGAACATCTTGGGATAAAGAGGACTTCGGGCGATGGCCCGGTAATAATATCTAACAGCAACAATATCAGGATATCGAATTCATGGCTTGACGGGGACGAGGCGGTTACTGTGGGCGGTGGATGCTTCGAAATCGAGATCAACCACAACTACTTCGCGAACGGGGGCTATAGTGCCATCAATATCTATGGCAATCAATCTGACAGCATATACAACATCATGGTAACGGGCAATACCATTCAAGGATCGAGCAATTATTCAATAAAGCTCAACTACGTAAATGAATTCGAGCTTACGAACAATACGATACTAAACCTGCAGTATGGGATAGGAGTTTTTAGTTCCAATAACGGAACAGTCACAGGAAACCACATCGAGAACAGTTCCAAGTTCGGGATGGTGGTCGAAAACTCAGATTGGTTGACCATCGCTAACAACAATATCTTGAATATGACCCAGTACGGAATGTCAATAAGATATTCCGAAAACATCGACATCCTGTCGAACAATATCCACGATCTTGAGCATTATGGGCTAAACATTTTTAGCTGCGACAGTGTGCAGATTGCAAACAACAGGATAACGGGGATTGAAAACAGCAATGGAATACAGTTGAGCTCAGCAAACATATGGGTGCACAACAACTTTGTGCAAATAGAGGGGCAGGCCGTGAAATCCGGAATATACTCGGATACGTATGCCAACAACTGCAAAATACTATTCAACTCCATCAACCTAACCAGCACCAATTCCCAATCGACAGCCATAACCATTGGCAATGCCAACAACCTGGAAATCAAAAACAACATATTTGCCAACAACGGCGGGGGCTTTGCCATAAAAATGCAAACACAACCAACCGGTCTTCAACTCGATTACAACAATTATTTCACATCAGGCAACCAACTGGCCCAATACAATAGCACCGATTATCAGCAATTATCAACCTGGCAAACGGCAACAGGTATGGATGCAAACTCGGTTAATGCCAACCCATTCTATACCGATGAAATAAATCTGCAACCCAACCAAGCACTGGTGAATAATGTTGGTCTGGCCATACCATTAATTACTATAGATATTGATTCGACAATCCGCCCGGTAACTCCCGACATAGGTGCCAAGGAGTTCTCGCTCTGTGCCAACGATGCAGGAATAAATGGTTTTGTGGGGATAAGTTCTCCTGCTATGGTTGGTACGCAAAACATTACCATCATACTCCAAAACCAGGGAAATACGACATTGAACAGTTGTTCAATACATTGGAGTATTAATGGTGTACAGCAAAGTAGTTTTGCATGGACAGGGAGCCTGGCTCCAACACAAAACCAAATAGTGCAGATAGGGAGCACTACATTGACAGGGGGCAATAATTACAATTTCATGGCCTGGACATCGAACCCAAATGGAGCTACTGATTGCGATAACTACAACGATACTTCATTGATCAATGACATTTCCACACCTCTTTGCGGCACCTACACCATTGGTGGAACTAATCCCGATTTCCAGACTTTTACAGATGCTGTGACCATCCTGAACAATGCCGGTGTTAGCTGCCCTGTGGTGTTTTTTATTAGGAACGGAATGTACAGTGACCAGATCGAGATAGGCCAGATTGGTGGCGTGGATTCTGTGAATACAGTAACATTTCGTGGCGAGAGTCTTGACAGCAGTGCCGTAACCCTGCAATACACACAAAGCAACCCGGTGCTCAATTATACTGTTAAACTCACGAACACTAACCATATCTTTTTCGAACATCTTGGGATAAAGAGGACTTCGGGCGATGGCCCGGTAATAATATCTAACAGCAACAATATCAGGATATCGAATTCATGGCTTGACGGGGACGAGGCGGTTACTGTGGGCGGTGGATGCTTCGAAATCGAGATCAACCACAACTACTTCGCGAACGGGGGCTATAGTGCCATCAATATCTATGGCAATCAATCTGACAGCATATACAACATCATGGTAACGGGCAATACCATTCAAGGATCGAGCAATTATTCAATAAAGCTCAACTACGTAAATGAATTCGAGCTTACGAACAATACGATACTAAACCTGCAGTATGGGATAGGAGTTTTTAGTTCCAATAACGGAACAGTCACAGGAAACCACATCGAGAACAGTTCCAAGTTCGGGATGGTGGTCGAAAACTCAGATTGGTTGACCATCGCTAACAACAATATCTTGAATATGACCCAGTACGGAATGTCAATAAGATATTCCGAAAACATCGACATCCTGTCGAACAATATCCACGATCTTGAGCATTATGGGCTAAACATTTTTAGCTGCGACAGTGTGCAGATTGCAAACAACAGGATAACGGGGATTGAAAACAGCAATGGAATACAGTTGAGCTCAGCAAACATATGGGTGCACAACAACTTTGTGCAAATAGAGGGGCAGGCCGTGAAATCCGGAATATACTCGGATACGTATGCCAACAACTGCAAAATACTATTCAACTCCATCAACCTAACCAGCACCAATTCCCAATCGACAGCCATAACCATTGGCAATGCCAACAACCTGGAAATCAAAAACAACATATTTGCCAACAACGGCGGGGGCTTTGCCATAAAAATGCAAACACAACCAACCGGTCTTCAACTCGATTACAACAATTATTTCACATCAGGCAACCAACTGGCCCAATACAATAGCACCGATTATCAGCAATTATCAACCTGGCAAACGGCAACAGGTATGGATGCAAACTCCCTGAGTTATAATCCTTACTATATATCTGATACTGAACTTCGACCCTACCAGAGAGAACTTAATGGTGCAGGCATTCCAATTACCGGGATTCTTCTTGACATTGATGACCAAATCCGTGATGAAAATGCACCTGATATTGGAGCCGATGAGTTTATGGTAGATTTTGGGATTACCGATATTTTTTCGCCCGATCTTCACTGCGCCCTTACAGCAAACGATTCGGTAACCATACAATTAAAACAGTTTGGTGATATTCCTTTCAATAAGATACAATTGGCCTATCAGGTGAATGGAGGTACAATTTTTACTGATGTTGCTACCGGTTCTATCAACAATGATATTACTTTTACTTTTAGCCAAACCCAAAACCTTAGTGGCTACGGGACCTATGTATTTAAAATATGGATTATCAATTCATTCGATGATAACATAAACAACGACACCATTATTGTTGAACGCTACAGTAATCCAATTCCGCAAATAACGATTACCCAGTCAACAGGGTGTGCCGGAACACCTATCCAGTATTCGACTAATGCGACTATTTCCGTCGGTACGATTGGTGGGTATTTCTGGGATTTTGGAGACTCAACAACCGATTCAATTCAAAATCCCGGGCATTTGTATGATACTTCAGGCATCTATTCTGTGCACTTGTTTGTTTATTCCGATGTTGGTTGTTATAACGATACTGTATTTCTAAGTTCGGTGCTTACTACTCCACAGGCAAATTTTATAACAGGAAATGTATGCTTAGGTGATACAGCTTTCTTTACAAACCTGAGTACAGTTTCATCAGGCAACATGACTTATTCATGGAACTTTGGTAATACAGTTACATCAACCGATCCAAATCCTTTTACATTATATTCGCAGCCCGACACTTTTCATGTAATGCTTGCTACAACAGGTGCCAATAGTTGTGCAGATACTTTTTATCAGAATATTGTTATACATCCTTTGCCGGCCCTGTCTTTTTTAAACCTGCCGGTATCATTCTGCAGTAACGACACGGCTCTTATGCTTTCCACCCTGCCTGCAGGGGCAAATGTTAACTCTACCGCATATGCAAATGGTTGGTTCTATCCCTCACTTGCTTCGATAGGAACAAATAATATATCCATGAACTATACTGATGCTTTTGGTTGTAGTGACACAATTATAACAACGGTTGATGTATTTCAGGCACCAGGTGTTGCTATAAGCGGACTGGGTCCACAGTATTGCATTAGCGGAGAAGATCCAGTTATTACAGGGACACCACAAGGAGGAAGTTTCTCTGGAACAGGAATTGCCGGTAATCAATTTTCCATTGCTAATGCCGGCATTGGCAACCATGAGGTATCTTATTCTTACACGGCCTCAAACGGATGTTCAGACATTGTGTCACAATGGGTTCAGGTTGCGGAATTTAACCAGTTCAATTTTGATTTTATTGTTGATAGCGTAGTTTGTCATAATACCCAAACAGGAGGAATTGACCTAGTTGTAAACTATACTCAACAAAACTATTCCTCGCTTGTGTGGTCAAATGGTGTAAGCAGCGAAGATCTGGCAATGATTCCCACAGGTATGTACGGTGTTTCGGTAACAGATACCTGGGGATGCACTCATTCCGATTCAGTATTTCTATCGAATCCTGATACGCTCGCAGTCCAGTCTACAGTTATTGATGTGGCCTGCCATGGAGATAACAGTGGGAGCATTAACCTTACATCTTCAGGAGGCCAGTCTCCTTATTTATACTCCTGGTCGAACAGCAGCTCCCAGGCAGTTCTTCAAAACCTGCCTGCCGGAAGCTATATTTATACTGTTACCGACAACCTGGGATGTCTGCTTCTGGATACGCTATTTATCGCCCAACCCGGAATGGCTCTTGGTATCAATTCAATTGTCACCAATGTGAGTTGTTTTGGTGAGCCGACCGGGGCTATTTCAATATCCGGTAACGGGGGTACTTCGCCCTATTCAGTTGTTGGTTGGTCAAATGGTGCAAGCTCCTTAACAATAACTAACATCTCTGCAGGTAACTATTCTGTAACTCTTTCGGATGCCAATTCCTGTACTGAAAGTATTTCCCTGCTTGTTTCAGAACCGGTCTCTGCATTTTCAGTACAATTATTTGGAACCGATGTAAACTGTTATGGAGATCAAAATGGAACTGTCATCAGTTCACTTTCCGGTGGTACTTCCCCATACCAGAACTTTACATGGTCGAATGGAGCAAGTACTCAAAACCTTAACACATTGACAGCAGGCTTGTATTCGCTTACTGCATATGATTCGAATAATTGTGCCGATACCGCATCGATCCTGATTTCAGAACCCTCTGATGCGACTGTATCATTTGCAATAACCGATCTGGTTTGCTATGGTCAGTCAACAGGAGAAATACAAACTACAATTACCGGAGCATCTCCTCCATATAGTTCATTCACCTGGTCAAGTGGCCAGAACACACAAAATATCAGCAATATCCCGGCAGGCAATTATACCATAAGTTTTACTGATGCCAATGCCTGTCAGTTTACTGCATCGTCTAATGTCAACAGTCCTCCCGATTTGGTATTTGATTTTATATTAACCGAACCACTTTGCCACGGAGAAAGCAATGGAGCTATCGACATGAGAATAACCGGCGCTACTCCCCCATATACGGCACATCTATGGTCGAATGCAATGGTGGCGGAAGACCTGGCTAATATTCCGGCGGGGAATTATACTGTTACCGTAACCGATGCTAACAACTGTAATTTCGAAGGTAGTATAACACTTTCTCAACCTGATTCAATTCTTTTGGAATATCAGGTTATTGATGTACTTTGTTACGGGCAAAGCAACGGTGTTATTGACATGACTATCTCCGGAGGTACTCCCCCATATCCCCTAATTCATTGGTCGAACAGTTCGTATACTGAAGATATTACCGGCTTACCGGCAGGAGATTATCAGGTAACAATTACAGATGATAACAACTGTATCAAATATGGTGAGGTAACAGTTTTTGAGCCCGATGTTTTGGCTTTTGATGCCACTCTTGTTCATGTGCAATGTTATGGAGAGAGTAATGGTTCCATAGAAGTTATACCTAAAGGAGGATCACCCCCTTTTCAGGTACAATGGTATAATTCCTCAACTTCCAATCCAATCGAAAATCTGGAACAGGGCAACTATTCTTTTACAATTACCGATATTAATAACTGTGAAACTGAAGCCGACCTTACGATCGAATCACCCACGGAAATTGAAGCTCAGGCGGATATTGTTCCCCTTACATGCATGTTTGCTGAGGATGCTGCAATTCATGTACATTTGGATGGAGGAGTATCGCCTTACATCTTTAACTGGTATCATGGCGAATACACCGAAAGCATTTTTGCTTTATCATATGGAACCTATGCTGTTCTGGTTGCTGACTCCAATCAATGTCAAAAGGAATTTGAATTCATTATTCCTGAATCAGAAATACCGTGCCTGGATATCCCAAATGTATTTTCGCCCAATGGCGATGGAGTAAATGATACCTGGGAAATTTCAGGAATTGAGTTTGTGCCCGGATGTGAAATTAAAGTCCTCGACCGCTGGGGCCGTGCAGTATTCGAAAGTCTGGGATATTCAATTCTGTGGGATGGCCGGTACGATGGCAAACAACTTCCATCCGATGCCTATTTCTACATAATCGAATACCACAATGGACATGAATCAATTACCGGAAAAGTTTCGATTATTTATTAATGTCTTTGGTTAATAGCCTTTAGCTATACCTGGTAAATTGAAAAAGAAATCAAATCACATGAATTCAGAACGAAAAGAGTTAAATATATGAAAATCATAACACATAACTCCAAAAGCCAGTGGCACATGGCAAATAACCATAAGCCAAAAATCAGAAACCAAGGACTTAGACTTTTCCTGATATTGGCCATAGTATTTGTCTGGACAACCAACTCATTAGGTCAACTTAGCCCAATTCAAAATGAATACGTTGTTAATCCTTATCTTATAAATCCGGCGCTGGCCGGTATCGACCAAGCCACATCATTAAAACTTACCAGCAGATTACAATGGCAAGGTTTCGACGGAGCCCCACGTACACAAAGCCTTAGCTACGATATGCGAATCAGGGCATTGGAAAAATATAACCATACGGGAAAAGTACTTCGCAAAAGCGGAATACCGCGAAGTGGCCGTGTTGGATTAGGAGCCTTTGTGCTGAATGATCAAAATAATCCTTTCCGGCGGTCAGGGCTTCAGGTTAGCTATGCCTACCACCTGCCTTTCGGGCATGGCGAAGCAGGCCAGTTATCACTTGGTATTTCCGGATCTTTTTTTCAGCATTATATAAGCTCAGTTGATTTCGAGCCTGTAAATCCAAATGATTTTGCACTTTCGGGACAGGAAAGTATATTGTTTCCTAACTTTAGTCTTGGTGCCAACTACCTTTATAAAAGATTTTTTATATCGGTTTCTGCAATGCACATCTATCCTGCCAAAATAAAGCACTATAATGAAAATATTGAAACCCTGGAAAATCAACTATATGTTTATTCCGGTTATCAGGTTGGAATGCCTTCAGGATTTTCTGTCACTCCGTCGCTTATGTGGAGAAACAACCCCGATGCTATTGACATAAGCCTGAAGTTTTCTATGAAAGAAAAATTCAATCTGGTCCTGGCCTGGCAAAGCACTGAAACAACTTTTGCATTCTTTCATTTCAAATTTGGAAACTACATGTTCGGATATTCATTCGAATATTCAATGAGTGAAATAAAAGGTTATAACGATGGCACTCATATGGTATTCATTGGTTATCAATTCAATTAATCTCCTAAAATTATAAAAAATGACGTTAAGAAAATATATCCTACTTCTCGGACTGATTATAGTGGCTCATTACGTTTATGCACAGGTCAAACCCTTGTCGGATATCAATACTCCTTATTATTGCGAATACTCCCCCTCGGTAAGTTTCGATGGAAAGCGAATGATTTTCGAATCAAACAGATCGGGTGAGTGGCGATTGTACGAGTCGCAACGAATGGGCGAAGGCCGTTGGTCGAATCCACGGTACCTGCATACAGTAAACAATTCGATAGGTAAAAAGCTTTTTGTTGGCGGATGTTTTCAGAGTTATGACGGTAAATACCTGCTGATGACCTCGGACAGGGAAGACGGCCTTGGCGATATGGATATTTTGATTTCGGAAAAGAAAAACGGATCATGGAGCGAACCGGAAAATATCGGGATACCAATTAACACGGTATATTTCGAAGGATTTCCTTCCTTGTCAACCGATGGAACTGAGCTTTATTTTATGCGCAATTTTAAACCTGGCCGGGAACCCGATCCCGACAGGTATTATCTGTATGTGAGTGCAAAAAAGGAGAGTGGCGATTGGGGCGAACCGAAACTTTTGCCCGACGAAATAAATCAATATCCTGTCGAATGCCCAAGGTTGTTGCCCAATGGCCAAAGTTTGCTGTTTGCATCAAAACGGCCCGACAGCCGTGGTGGTTTCGATATTTACCGTAGCAATAAGTTGGTAGATGGAAACTGGTCGTTACCACAAAACCTTGAAATGCTCAACTCACCAATCGATGAAAACACATTTACCGTTGATGCGTCGGGTGAACAATTTTATTTTGCCAGGACCCTAAATGGGATAGATGATCTCTATGCTGCTCTCATCCCCAAAATAGAAGAAGTAGTATCAACCCTTCAGTTAAAAGGAAGGGTACTGGATGCCGAATCGGGTAAATCCATTGCAGCTAACCTAACACTTATTGATGCAGATACCGGGGAAGAATTAAAGGTATTAGCCACTACTGAAAATAATCCAGCATTTTCAGTTTACCTTGAGCGAGGAAAAAACCTGATAGTAGAAGCTAATTGCCCGGGCTACTCTTTTGGCTCGGAAATGATCATGCTAAAATCGCCCGAACTTAATGTTAACGAAACCGAAAATAACCGTCTGGAACTGGATGAAATTTTTACACAGTTGATAATGAATGAAAAGCACCGTACTGAAGCCAACGAGGCACTTCGCCTTACCAATGAGGCTAACCGGCTGCTTGTGGGTGATAAAATAAACAATGATAATAAAATTGAGGAATTGAACAAGCAGAGTCTAAAGGCACCTGACACGAAGTCCATGAAAAAAATTCTGTCATCCATTGATAATTTAAAGCGGGATAATCAAAAAATTGAAGACGAAGCCATTGGTAAGTACCGGATGGCAAATCAGAGTTTCCTAAATCTTTTATCAGGATATATTAATAATTATAATGTAACGTCGAACGAAAAAATTGCTACCTTGGGACAAAATCACGAAGCACAAGGAATGAATTACTGGTCAGAAGCAAAAACAGAAAGAAGCAAAGCCGATAACAGCAAAAGCACATTAACAGCAAGGAAGCATCATAAAAAAGCTAAAGAGCTTGAAATTAATGCAATAAATAGTTATGCTATGGCATTTGAATACTATCTTCAATATCTTAATTTCAACAAAAATATCATTGAGAAAGATATCATGCTCACGCCGTTAGAAAAGAATGTAACGATTGTTTTAAAGAACATACAATTTGATTTCGATAGTGATGCTATAAAAAAATCGAGCGAAACTGAACTGAAAATGGTGTTGCAGCTGATGGAAAAAAATCCTAATCTTAAAATCGAAGTTTCAGCCCACACCGATAGCCAGGGTGGCGATGAATATAACCTCAACCTTTCGGAGCGGAGAGCAACATCGGTTGTAAACTGGCTGGTTGACAGGGACATCAGTACAAACCGGCTCAAGGCAGTTGGCTTTGGCGAGAGCAAACCTTTACTGCCCAACGACAGCGAAGAAAACATGGCAAAGAACCGGAGGGTAGAATTTAAGATACTGGAGAATTGATACGATTGACTCGCTGTTGGCAAATGGCCAATTGCCAAAAGTTATCTGCCAAACTTGTGATAAACCTTATTTAGAAACAATATGAGAAAGCAATTTGATGTGGTTCGAGAATGGAAATGTTTGGTTGCATTTGCAACCTGCTTGCTGCTACTTTCTGGTATCCCGGTTTCGGCGCAGTCGGCTTATGATGATAGCCTGTACACAATCTTTAAATCGGGACCCAACGACTCAGTACGGCTATCGGCCATCAACAAGTTAGTAAATGCCCATCGTATGACCGATCCTGAAAAAGCTTTCGATTATGCCGACCAAGCCATCGAGCTGGCACGAACCTCACCCTATAATATAGGTTTATCGTTAACCTATATGAGCATTGGATTGACCTTTCAATCGCGAGGTGATTTTGATTCAGCATTGATTTATCTCGATTCTGCCAATTATATAGCTGCCAATCAGGGTGATACTTCTGCGCTGGCTGCAATTGCCAATAATATAGGATTGACCTACATGCGGTCGAGTGAGTTGGATAGCTCGTTGGTTTATCTGCTTTTAGCCCTCAAGTACAAAGAAAACCTAGGCCCCGGCTACGATGTGAACCGGGCTTTCACATTAGGGAACATTGCATCCATCTATTACAAAAAGGATGAACTCTACATGGCCTATGAAACCTTTCTCGAGGTGGCAAGTATTTTCGTAAAGTTTGATCAACACATTTATTTAGCCCAGTGTTTCAGTCAGATTAGCCAGGTATTTATTGATATGGAGCTGCCCGATTCTGCTATGTGTTATATCAATAAATCTGATTCTATTTTAAAAATTCATGATAGTAAGTTTGTGACCTCTTTGAATTTCCAACGATATGGTGAAACCCTTATGCTTATGGGAGAATATCAAAAAGCTATAAAAGAACTGAAAACAGCCCTGTCGATGTTTGAAGAAATGGGGGCTTTACCATATATTGCTGTGACAAAATACAATTTAGCTAAGGCCTATCTTAATACCGGGAACATAAAAAAATCCATTGACTTTGCTAAATCCTCCATTAAATTAGCAACCGATGTTGAAGACGAGCCAGTGGTTGTGGAAGGACATGAAGTGTTGGCACATGCCTATAAGGCAAAAGGGGAATACAAACTTGCATATGAGACCTATCAAAAATACCACGAAGAGGTTATGGAGATACGTAACCGTGAGCGTGAGGATCGCATAGATGACCTTACGGCCAAATACGAATCGTTAAAGAAAGAATACCAAATCAGGGAATTGACCAAAGCCAACGAAATAGCTCAATTAGAAGCAGAAAAATCGCTTAGCCAACGAAACTATATTACAATCATCGCCTTCACACTAGTTCTATTATTGGCAACTTTTATACTGTGGTTGATTGGTAGGTTGAGAAATCGGACTAGGATGGAGGCTATAAACAAAAAATTGCACGAACAACAATTATCGGAATTAGAAAAGACCCAAAAACTGCTCTCGGCAAAATTCATGATCGAAGGCCAGGAAAAGGAACGCGAACGTATAGCACGCGACCTGCACGATGATATTGGCAGTCAACTGGCAGCAATAAAATTGCATATAGAAACCACAGAACCGAAAAAAGATAAGACCTTCGACCAAACAATAACGAGGATCAACAATGCTTACGAAGATGTGCGCCGTATTTCCCACAACCTGATGCCCATGAGCTTGAGTAAAGCCGGTTTGCCAACTGCAATCAGGGATTTAAGCCATAACATTTCAACCACAAAAAAGCTTCATATCGACGTTCAGACCATCGGGCTTGAAAACCGTTTGGACTCAACTACAGAGGTTATGTTGTTCAGGATAATTCAAGAGGCTATGAAAAACATTATTCGCCATGCCGAAGCCCAGAAAGTTGTTGTTCAATTGATCAACGACGGGAACATCATATCGCTAACCATTGAAGACGATGGGAAGGGATTCGATATAAACAAAAGCGAAAACACAGAGGGACTGGGCATGAAAAGCATGAAATCGAGGGTCGAGTTCCTGAACGGAAAAATGGATATAAAATCAAAAGAAGAAGAAGGTACAAGTATTTATGTGGAGGTTGGCGTTTAATGGTTTAGGGATTCACCTCAGCACAAAGGATGCAAATAGCCAAAGTTCAAACGCAAAAAAACATGAAAACAAGAATCTACATACAAAGCATTTTATTCATGATAAGCTTTCAGGCAATGGCTACCCTGCAAACTACCGATAGGATAAATGAGCTGAAGTTGGCATTGGATACTGCAAAAAACGATTCGGTAAAAGTTCAGCTGTTGTGGAAGCTATCGCACCAATACATGCCTATCGATACTTCAATGGCGATATTCTATGCCCAACAGTTAAGAGACCTGGGCAAACAAACTGGAAGGCTCGACTGGGAAACAAGTTATTTTGAATTACTCGTAAGAACGTTTTCCAACCGAGGAGAACTTGACAAGCCCGTTAAAGCTTATTATCAGCAAATAAAATTCCATAGAGAAAACGAAAACCTCACTGGCATGGCAAAATCCTATAAATTATTAGGTGAACGCGTGATGCACCAAAACCGCTATTTGGATGCAATTCTCTATTTCGACACCTGTATTTCGATGATGCAGGAATTAGGCGAGGATCCTAGTTACACCACCTATTCTCGCGGATATTGCTATGCCCGCAGCGGAAACTACGAAATGGCCCAGCAAGATTTTTTCTTGGCCTTATACCTTCGTCGGGCCATACACCATGCCGACACGGCAAAGTCGCTGGCCGCCATTGCCTTCACTTACGAAAAGATAGGTGAATACGACAAGGCAAAAGAATACTTCGAAATTGCCGAACAAGCCTGCATCAACCAAGAGAGGCATTACACTCACGCCGGGCTTTTGAACGATTTGGCAAATATGTATTTTAATATAGGTGATGCGGAAAACTCGCTCAACACATTTAACCGGGCAATCAACAAATGGCATTACATTCGAGAAAACGCATCAGTCGTGAAAACCTCCAACGACCTGGGTATTGTAGAGGCCTATGTGTTACGATCGAGGGTATTACATGAATTAAATCGTAACTACGAGGCCAAAGCCGACATTGATTCGGCACTAAAAATAGCCAACCAAAGCAGAGACCTCGAAATCCTGGTATGGTCGCACCAACGGCTAGGAGAATTCCTATTTCATCAGAAGAAATATGAACAAGCAAAAAAATCTCTGGAAATTGCTTATCAACATTCGCAGGGCACCAACCTGTCGGCCAAACAGCGCGACATTACAAGCCTGTTAGCCAAGGTCTATAACATACTGGGCAAGAACAAAAAGGCCTTCGATTACCTGAGCCTGTCGAAAAACCTCTCCGACTCTATCCTTAACCAGGAAAAACTGAGAGAGATAAACCGACTGGAATATCAGTTCGAATTCGAGAAAAAAGAACAAGAACTGATCTGCGAACAAGAGCAGGACAAACAAAAGATCGACCTGTTGGAAAGTGAGCTATTACTAGAACAGAGGGCACAACTCATTCTTTGGGGAGGGATTGTGGCAACTATTTTGATTGCAACCTTGTTTATCCTTTTCCTCTACTACCGCTATCGGGCAAAATCGAAACTGGCACAGAAACAGGCCGAGCTGAACCGACAAAAACTAATCGAAGCCGAAAAGACCCAAAAGCTACTCTCGGCCAAGTTCATGATCGAAGGCCAGGAAAAAGAGCGCGAACGCCTTGCGCGCGACCTTCACGATGATCTTGGCAGTCAATTGGCAGCAATTAAATTGCATATTGAAAACATGGATACTCATAATGGCCAGGAATTCAATCAAACAAAAACCAGGATCAACAATATTTATGAGGATGTGCGCCGCATTTCGCATAACCTTATGCCCTTGAGTTTAAGCAAAGCAGGGTTGCCGGCTGCGGTTAAGGATCTGAGCCAAAACATCTCAACTACCAAAAAGCTGCAAATCGATGTACAAACCATGGGGTTGGAAAATCGACTGGAGGCTACAACAGAGGTAATGTTGTTCAGGATTATCCAAGAAGCCATGAAGAACATTATTCGCCATGCTGATGCATCGAATGTAGTGGTTCAATTGATAAACGACGGCAATTTACTTTCGCTTACCATCGAGGACGACGGAATTGGTTTCTACCAAAGTAAAAATGAAAAATATAGAGGTTTAGGAATAAAAAGTATGCAATCGAGAGTAGAGTTCCTGAACGGAAAAATGGACATAAAATCAAAGAAAGGAGAAGGTACAAGTATTTATGTGGAAGTTGGCCTTTAATTATTGGCCCTTGGCTATTGGTTGTTAGCTAGGGGCAAAGAGCCAAAAGGCAAAGAGCAAACGGTAAAAGCAAAAAAACATGAAAAAGACAACGATATTAATTGCAGACGACCACCAACTCTTTATTGACGGTTTGGAGGCAATTATTAAGGACATTAAGGATTTTGAATTGATCGGGTCGGCCCAAAACGGAATGGAAGCCCTGAAACTGATCCGTGAAAAAATCCCGGACCTGGCCATCCTGGATATCTCGATGCCCGAAATGGATGGAATCGAACTTGCAAAAAAGCTAAGGGAAGAAGTTCCATATATTAAGATTATGATGGTATCGATGGTGCTGGAATTTGGTGTTATCAAAACTCTTCTCGATCTTGACATAAAAGGTTATGTGCTAAAAAACGCCAGCAAGCAGCAACTTATCGAGGCATTGAAAACCATTGGAAAAGGTCAAAAATATTTCAGTCCTGAAGTTAAGGATACGTTCTTTTCGCGTTCTTCGGAATTGGAAACCACTCGGGATATCATACTTACCCGAAGGGAAAAGGAGGTATTGAAGGAGATAAGCCTGGGGCACTCAGCAAGGGAAACTGCCGAAGTTCTAATGATTGGTCAAGCTACCGTAGAGACACACCGCAAACACCTGATCTCGAAACTGGGCGTAAAAAACACTGCTGAGATGATCCGATTCGCGATCCTTAACAAATTGATAGATTGATGCTTTGGCTGATGACTAAAACCATCCTTTGCGAGTCCCTGCGGTTCTTGGCGCAGCTTTGCGAAATAGCTGTTGCGCGAAGAACCGCAAAGGTAGCGCAAAAGTTCGCAGAGAAAATACCTGATACTAAATACTGAGTGATATGAAACAGAAACTTTTACCAATCGCGCTTCTTTTAATAGGAGCCACAATCTGGGCACAGCGTCCACAAACAGAGCATTACCTCGATCCCTACAACCCGGAATTCGAGAAAGGCGAACTGATCGTCAAATTCAAAGACCACGTGGTGTTGAACCTGCCCAAATCGGGCATTGCCACGAAAACAGGTGTAACTGCTGTGGATGAACTCCTGCAAAATAAATCAGTGGCCTCTGTAGAAAAAGTGTTTCGAACAGCTACCCGATTAAAAAGCAGACCCGTAGTAAAATACCCCAACGGCGAAGAAAAACAGGTGCCGGCCCTCTACAACATCTACCGGATTAAAATGGACAAAAAGGCAGATATTCAAAAACTGGCCGAAGAAATTTCTGAAAAACCAGACGTGGAATATGCCGAACCGAATTATTTGGTGTATTCGATGGATGTGATCGCGAACAATGATAAAACGGAGGATAACCATAGAGACAAGGCACGCCTTGTCTCGGAAATAAACCGGGACTGTGGCAACCAACCAGACAAGGCATGCCTTGTCTCTACGGATCGCGGCAATGAAAAATCCACGACCAATTTCACCCCCAACGACCCCCTCTACCTATCCGGCGATATGTGGCACATCGATGCCGTGGGCGCACCGGCTGCCTGGGATACGGTTACAGGGGCAGGACAGGTAATCGCCATCCTCGATACCGGAGTAGATTGGGACCACCCTGACCTGGACGATAACATCTGGGAAAACGCCGATGAAATCCCCAACAACGGAATCGACGATGACAACAACGGCTACATCGACGACATTCGTGGCTGGGATTACATAAACAACGACAACGACCCCAACGATGATAATTCCCACGGAACCCACGTTGCCGGTATAGCTGCCGCCGAGGGCAACAATGGAATTGGTGTAATAGGTATTGCTTTTGAAGCCGAAATTATGTGTCTGAAAGTTTTACAATCCTCCGGTACCGGCAACTCTGCTGATTTTGCCGATGCCATCGACTATGCCGCCCAAAATGGTGCAACGGTAATTAATATGAGTTTGGGAAGTTATGGGGAATCATTAGCAGTGAAAGATGCTTTGGAGGTAGCATATTCTTATAGTTTTCTGGTTGCAGCAGCCGGGAACGATGGTAAGTGCATATGTCCAGAGTGTTTTATTTGTGGGAATTTCTTCCCTGCATGTTATTCATTTATTTTAGGTGTTCAGGCTTCGGTTCAATCACCTGGACCGTCAGGCTGGAAAGCCAAATTTTCAAATTATGACCCATCAGGGCCAATTGAATATTATAATAATTATGAGTATAATTATGAATGTTTATCTCCTGGTGTGTCAATATACAGTTTATTCCCAAATGGCAATTATAATGTGTTATCAGGAACCTCAATGGCAAGCCCAATTTTGTCAGGGGCCATTGCACTGATGCAGGAATATAATCCGATACAATCAAAAGAAGAGATATTTGCCAAACTGATACAATCTTCTAATCTTGATCCAATTAATATCGACTCAGCATTAAACTATATTTTACAACCAGATCTGTATTTTGTTGAATATTCACTTTTAGATACATGCCAGGGATGTGATAATGATGGTGCTCCAGACTCAGGAGAAACAATAGATATTTACCTGACTGTTAAAAATGCTGGTGGTTGGGCAGATTCTGTTTGGTCGGTAATTCGGTTCGCTCCTTTTGAGGATTCGACAGTTGCAATAATTATTGATAGTACAATAAACATAGGGAATATCTCGGCTTATGCAACTTTATCAGGAGGATTCGACCATTTTCAAATTTCTATTGATCCTACTACAAACAATTACAGAGATATAGCTTTTGAATATGAGGTTGGTTGTGGAAATTCAACCAATACAATCACTGGTCAAATAGTTTTAAATGTCCAAAATGGTTCAGAGTTAAGTGGCGTAATGGATTCAACGCTACTTTTAACTGATAACAAACTTTGGTTAATAAATAATAGTTTTCAAATCGGGCCAAATGGAGTATTAATTTTAGAGGCTGGAACAAAGCTAATAATTAACAATATTCCAATAGCAAATTACGGAAAAATTATCTGTAACGGGGAGTTAAACAATCAAGTGATCTTAACAACGGATGATCAAAGCACAAGTATTGGGATGTTCGATAGTAAATATATCTTCAAGTATGGCAAATATGAATTATATCACACTCAAATTTCAGGTTTTGTATTCAATTACTTATTTTATGATTACTCAACTTTTGAAGCATCGAATTCTACTTTTTCTAATCTCATTCTTTATGGCTGGTTTAATTATGGAACCCAGGCAGTTTTCTCAGACTGTAGTTTTCAAAATATAAAGAATTGGGGCTATCACCATATGTTCGAGGGTGAATTTGAGTATTGTAACTTTGATAACATTTGGCAAAAATCACTTTCCTCAGGGGTTGAGCCAATTACTCAAGCAGACCTTGTTAGTTGTAATTTCTCTCGAATTGACAGACATTATCAGACTTGTATCTTTAATAGAGCATATAACAACATGAGTCATGATGGAAATAATTATCTTCATAGTGATAGAGTATATTCATATAAGTCGAAACAAGGACCCGGTTATGAGTATATTGACAATTCATATTTTGGATCATTGGATTCGAGCATTATAGAGCAGAGAATGTATGATTTTTGGGACGATCCGCAATTGAAACAGACCATTAAAACTAACTACCAGCAACCCTCCAAATCAGCCCACGGTTGTGTCTGGAAAGTAGAAATTGACAGCATTGACCCTCAGGATGAAGTACTTGATCCTCTGGGTGCAGGGACATACCAGTTCGATGTATATTTTAACAAGTGCATGGATATAACCTATCATCCTACCTTAAGCTTTGGAGTGCGCGATCCGCATACCCAGCACATTGTGTCGGATAATGCATATTGGAGTGCGGATTCCAGTATTTGGACAGCTTTTTATGATATTGGTATAGAAACAGGTGACGGTATCAATTTTATCCGGGTGTCGGATGCGGTGGATACTGCCGGTTTTGAAATTCCGGTGGAGGATAATGAGCGTTTTACTTTCGTTATCCAAGCTGCAGCATCTGCATCAATCGAGTTTTTTGCAATCCCGGGCATTGGTAAAGTAGAACTCGAATGGCCACCTGCTGAAACAGAAGATGCCCTGGGTTTTAACCTCTATCGTTACCAATTTATTGATTCGGTAAATACCACCGACAGCATCCGAATAAATGAGGAGCTTATCACCGATACTTTGTTTACAGACTTTGATGTAAACCCCAATGAGACCTACTATTATTTCTACAAAATTCTGGGTACAGATATGGCAGAAAGCGACCGTTCGAAAATCATGTCGGCCACCCCGTTCAATGCGGCCACTGGCGATGCCAACGGCGATCTGGCTGTAAATGTGCTGGACATTACTACCATTGTTTCCTATCTATTAAACCAAAATCCTACCCCATTTTTGTTCGATGCGGCCGATGTGAACTACGATGGGCAGATCAATGTCTTGGATATTATTGGCGCTGTACAGTTGATTTCAGGAGGTGCACCACCTAACAAAGTGATGATTGCCAACTCCGAAGCTGATATTCATCTATTGGATGATCGCATTGCTTTTAATAGTTATGGACAGGTATCGGCCTTGCAGTTTGAGCTGGCTGGAACCGATTTGGAAAAAGTCAAACTGTTCTCGGAGGTTCCGGGATTTGAGTTTGCGTATACTGTTTCAGAAGGAAAGATTATCGGGGTGCTTTATAGTTTCGACAATAAAACGATTCCATCAGGTTACCACGAATTGTTGCGAGTCGACAGGGGCGAACAGGAAATTTCCTGGGCCGATGCAGTTGGTGGAGACTCCCAAGGTTTCTATGTGGACATCCACAAGCACCAGGGCGAGCCGACCACCCCGCTCACCTTTGATTTGTTGGCGGCTTACCCAAATCCATTTAGCCATGAGACGACAATCCGGTATCAATTGCCAGAAGACGCTGATATACTACTGGACATTTTCGACATGAACGGTCGCCTGATGGCAAAACTTGCATCAGGAGCAAAGCCATCCGGCTATCATCAGGTAGTGTGGAACGGCCAAAACCTTTACGGCGAGCCAGCATCGGATGGGGTATTTATTTGCACCCTCCGGGCAGTGGACAAATCGGGCAAAGAATCAAAGAAAGAAATGAAGATAATTTTAATGAGATAATCCTTTGCGAACCTCTGCGGTCCTTAGCGCGACTTTGCGAAATAGCTGTTACGCGAATAACCTCAAAGTATCGCAAAGGTTCGCAAAGAAAAAAATCTTATAAGAAATGAAATACAGGATTTTACATTTACTCCTTTTTTTAACAGTTACCGGAAATAATCTGGCAACAAATGTATTGTCACTGGATTCACTAACTGCCAATCCTTTTTATACACTTACTATAGAGGTTACAATAAATAACGAAGATCCTTTTGTGGCATTCCAATTCGATGTACAATTGCCCGATGGATTTGATTATGTGGATGGTTCGGCAGAATTTTCGGGCAGGGAATCTAATCATGTTTTGATGCCTTCCGACCTGGGCAATAATCTTAGGCGCTTTGTGGCTTTTTCGCCCTCTAACGAATTCTTCACCGGGAATAGTGGCCATGTAATGAAGTTTAAAATTGTGCTTCCATCATCGACAGGTATTTATCCACTTGAGATTGAAAATGTCATTATCGGCAATATGAATTCAGAAAATATTTTAACCCAGGTAGTGGAAGGAATTGTAAATGTTGGGGGAGTATCTGCACTTGAAACCCTCCCCAATATTAAAAACGAGCCTTACATCTTTCCTAATCCGGTAACTGAACAATCTATTCTTCGGTTCCCACAAGCAATACAAGGAGTAGTAACAATTCAACCAATTGGTTTAACAGGAGAAATAGCAGGATTTTGTTTTCAAGAAAGTCTACCTGCTGGCAGCTATGATATTTCCTTAGGTAATATTATTCCGGCAAAAGTACCTGCAAATAAAACAGTTTCTTTCATCCAATTAACTACCCCCACTTTTTCAAAAACAATTAAAATTATACAATAATGAATACTACCAAGCTTACAATACAATGGATATTTGTTGCCCTCCTTTTTCCTTTAGTATCAACAGGAAGTAACACAATGAGCATTCCACCAGTGCAAGTAGGGGCTAACCAAACTGCAACCATTCAGATTAAAATTGACAATGACGATACTTTTGTGGGTTTTCAGGCAGATATCCCTTTGCCCGGTCAGTTTAGTTTCGTTACAGGTTCGGCTCAATTAAATACCCTGCGAAGTAACGGGCATGTAATTTCAGCTAATCAGCTACCCGGCAATATCCTTCGCCTGATAGCTTACTCTTTATCAAACTCAGCATTTTTAGGCGATACAGGAATGGTAGCACAGCTTGATGTACAGGCAGCAACTGTACCCGGTTGGTATGCCCTTTATCTGAATAATGCTATAATTGGCGATACCTCCTCCGTAAATATTTTAACCTCGGCAGTCAGCGGTAGCATCAGCCTTATGGCTTCAGATATTAATCTAATGAGTAGTGAGTTGAACTTCGGGGAAATTCCATTGCTACAAACACAAAGCAAGTCCTTAACCATTCAGAATACGGGTAATCAGACTTTAGAGATTTCTGCGATACAGTTCGATTCACCCTGGTTTAGTGTAAACGGATCAGACTCGTTTAACGTGTTGCCGGGTGCGAGTCAGACCATTACATTGGTTTTCGATAGCCATGTAAAAGGAACCTACAGTAACACCATCAACATTTTTAGTAACGATCCGGACGAGGCAATAAAGTCAGCCCAATTAAATGCTTTTGCTTTTGCTGTAAACGAACTACATACAGGATCGGCATTTGCTTATTCGGGCGACCTGGT
Source organism: uncultured Bacteroidales bacterium (assembly GCA_964388245.1). Lineage (GTDB taxonomy): Bacteria > Bacteroidota > Bacteroidia > Bacteroidales > M50B96 > JAIOYV01. The sequence goes on along the minus strand of CAYLZH010000046.1, from coordinate 521 downwards.
GGAATTTTCTTTCAGTATAAATAATATGGATGCATTTACTGGTTTCCAGTTCGACGTTGTCCTTCCCCCGGTAATGACTTATGTGAATTCTTCGGCTGTTTTAAGCCAACGGTCAAATGGTCATATGGCTTCGGCCAGTATGGTTGCGAGCAATACGTTACGTGTTGTGGCTTATTCAATCAACAACAGTATTTTTTCAGGAGTATTGGGCGATGTTATTAGTCTGTCATTTTTTGTTAACGGAACAGGTGGTTATTACCCGCTTAGCCTTTCGAATGTGATTATTGGCGATACGCTTGGCGAAAATGTAGTTTCGGACTATTTCAATGGCCAGTTGCAAATAGCTGCTGCCGACATTCATGGCTCCACCAATATAGCATTTGGCGAGGTTTCCGTAACAGATAGTGCTTTAATTAGCTGGTCGATCTATAATATTGGAACCGATACATTAGTCATCGAAAATATAATTTTTACGACAATCGATTTCTACTGGTAGTAGTGGTACAAGAGGAAAAAAAACG
>CAYLZH010000045.1:0-22721 GCA_964388245.1 uncultured Bacteroidales bacterium | reverse complement strand
TTGGTCTTAATGTTCCATAGGATCGTAATTCGATGATTTGACAAATAGTATTAACTTATTAAATGATAGGACAATGAAAATAGATTTGATGTTTGAACCTGATCAGATTGTAGAAATTACAAGGAAATTTACTGACAGGGGATTTAGGTTGTGCAATGGGGGAAGCATTTCAATTTGTGATTCGGACGGGAATATTCATATAACCCCTGAAAAATATGATACGATAAATCCCGAGGCAAAGAGAATAATATTTATCGATAAAAACGAGAAGAAATATTATGATATTAAAAAAGCCTCGGTAGAACTTCCAATTCATAAAGCAATTTATGAAAAGCGAAGCGATATTAATGCAGTTTGCCACTTTTATTCCGATGCATTGGCTGCAATTAGCCCTACAACTAACCAAAGTGTTTTCAACCTGTTTCCCAGAATTAGTAAAAAAACCGGGATTACACATTTTTCAGAATATGTGAAAAACTTCCATACCGAACAGGTCAATGCTTTTGTCTCCCGTTTTGTAAATGGTGCATCAAACATTATCATTGACGGAACAGGTGTATATACAACCGGGCGTACAGTTTTCGAAGCATTTCATAAAGCCGAATTGTTAGACCATTTTGCAAAAGTCTATTTAAATGCTACCAAACTGGGAGAGCTAATGTATCCTGCCGAAGAAAACATTGAGCAGTTCAATAACATAGAGGTTGAATTTCCTCAATTTTTGAGGGGACGAAAAAACACCCGTGAAATGGACAGCTTAAAAACAGGTTTATGCCGACTGGCAAATTACACCTATTTACGCAATCAAAGCACAAGTCTTTTAGGCTCAATGTCGATAAGGGTAAATAAGGAAAGTTATCTTACTGTGCCAGGCGATATCGACAAAGCCAAACTTGAACCACATCATTTAGTAATGATGAAACATTCGAAGTCGGAAGCATGGAAACTCCCAAACCAAGACCTCGATATCCACGAACTAATTTTCAATAATAACGCTAAAATTTCATGCGCTGCAATGATATTTCCTACTACCTGCGTTGCATTTTCAATGACTGATGTTGCGCTTGAGGTTGAAGGAATTCGAATTGTTAAGCTTCCGTTCGAAACTTTATTTAATATTAATCAAATCGATATATCGATAAAAGAAGGGGCCGAGGTATTAATGATTGAAAACGATATGATGATTATCATTTCGAGAAACCTCCACCGAATGAATGAAATTATTGATAAATTAACCATTGCATGCCAATAATTTAGAGATCGACTTGATACAACTAACAAAGTGATCAGGATTAAATCTCATTAATAATATTTGTCAGGAATAGTATTTCTTCAATTAAACTATTCCTGACTTTTTTGTTACTATTTTTTGTTAAGGTCATCAATACAAACAATTCCGGATTCCGATATTATATAATTCACTAACCCCAGCGGCACAGGCTCGAAATAAAAATTTCTTACTTTAATATTATCAGTCCGGCATAACCATACCTTGTCAGGATCATACTCAGGAATTTGAAATTCGGACTCACTTGTACTTTTTTTGATTATTTTCCTGCTATCACACAAAAGATATACCGGGACGTCAACGTATGCAGCCGCTAATAACAAATTAAATGTGCCGGTTTTATTGATAAAACAATCCCTGTAAACTGCATCTGCCCCACACAAAATGCAGTCGGCATCCTTTGCTAATAGCATAATTGCGGCATCGGTTATATATGAAACCTCGAATCCCAAATCAGCGATTGCCCTGGCCTGTAAACGACCTTCGTTTAATGGTCGCGACTCTGTTTGCATCAATTTTGCCTGAATATTCTTCTTTGAAAGAGATTTAAAAAATGTCCTGATTGCGCCACTATTGCTGTTTACAAGAATTGATTTGTTCGAAAAATCAAATCTTTCAATCGTAATCTCAGCAATCCTTTCATTTATGTTGCTCCATTTAATCTGATAGGCTTCAATTACCTTTTCGATATCGTATACAGAAAATTTTTCCTGTTTATCAATAGCCGAGAGAAACCAGGATACAAAATGCTGTACCACTGCAAAAGAGCTCAATTGTTTTCGACAATTCAACAACAAAACCGAAATCATCTTTTTATCAATCAGTAAGCCAGGCGGGTGTTGCCGTGTAAATTCATTAAGACCCGATATCAATTGTTCAACTAATTGCGATGATCCTGATAGTTTATCAACGTTAAGCTTATTGAATACACTAACTATATCCTCCATCTTGTTTGGTTTAATTTTTTAAAGTTAAATAATTACCGTTAATCATATCATGCTTTTTGTTAATCAATTAAAAAATACCAGGTCGATATTTTTTTTATTTTTGTATATATAAGTTAAACTTCAAGCTCTATGACACTTTTACGATGGGTTGATATTGAATCTGACAGTTTTCAGATTACTGTTGTAGAAAATGGCAAATTCTGCAAGGTAAAGGCAAAAGGAAATATAAATTACAGAGCAACATTGTTTGCTTTAGTTCGGTTGGTGTCCGACTTTTCTTTCGATTCAAGCTACAGGATTATTATTGATTTTCATGATACTGATTTCGATTTTTCGAATGACGAAATAAGTGGCCTATTAAACTATCTTGAACATATCCAGGAATTCTATCCCAATCGTTTTGCCCTGCTGCTACCCGATAACGACTCAAGCTTAACTTCCCTTTTAATGTCAAGGATTCAAAAATCCGGTATCAGGATGGATTTATTTCATGGATCACGGGAAATTGATCACTGGCTCGACAATACACCAAGCTATTAGCACAAACTTCCAGGCTGTATCATTTATATATCAATCATCATTTTACGTTCATACTGTTTTTTTTTGACGAAGTCTAATATTCTTAAAAGTTTGTAAATTCAGTAAGAATTTGATATATCAATCATCCCTAAGTTTACTATTTTTGGCCTTCGAAAACATACAAAGCGACATGTATTTAAGCAAATACCTGAATCATTTTAATGTTTATAATTTCGGTCTGATATTACTGATTGTAAGCTTGCCTGTTTCGGTCTTCACTATGAGTGTAGCACAATTTATCCTGGCCATAAACTGGATTTGGGAGGGTGGTTTCAGGCGGAAATTCCACGACATAAAAATACACAAAAGCCTATGGTTATTTCTCCTAATTTACATCGTTCACCTTTTAGGATTGATACACACCTCCTGGCCAGATGGCTTTTCTGGTACGGGCTATAACGCTTTTACTGATATCAGGGTAAAGTTACCTCTTTTAATCCTGCCTGTAATAATTTCTACGTCACCGGCTTTAAACCCAAAACAAATAAAATATCTTCTGATGTTTTTTATTGCGTCGGTTTTTGTGGCCACTATAATATCAACTGCTGTACTTTTCGGAGCAGGGAATCATCAAATCAACGATATTCGCGACATTTCCCTTTTTATCTCTCATATCAGGTTTGCTTTATTAGTAAATATTTCGGTTTTCATATTAGGACACTTTTTAATTGCCACAGAAGGAAAGATATCGGGTATTGAAAGATTTATATATATAATTTTAATAATCTGGCTGGTTGTATTTCTGATATTGCTCCAAAGTCTTACAGGGATTGCCGTACTGATAATTTGCAGCGCAATATTCATGGCTATTCAAGTGTGGAAAATGAAGAAACAATGGATTCGGTTATTGCTATTTATTGGATTAATTGGTGTGCCTTTGTTGTTAGGAATATACCTTGTGCATAATTATCTTGAGTTTAAAAAATTCGATTCTATTGATAAGGAGGAACTCAATAGCACGACTATGAGAGGCAACACATATTACCATGATCTTAACAATCCACAGGTCGAAAATGGTCATTGGGTAGGTCTATTTATATGCGAAAAAGAACTGAAAGAAGAATGGAATAAACTAAGCACCTACGAATATGGCGGACTCGACGATAAAGGCCAAAAAATAAAATATACCCTTATCCGGTATCTGACCTCACTCGGTTACAGGAAGGATGCAGAAGGCATCAAAAAGCTTAATACAAATGATGTCAGTGCCATCGAGTCGGGTCTAGCGAATCACAAGTTTCAAAATAAGTTTAACCTACACACACGAATATACCAAACAATATGGGAAATCGATCTTTATTTTCGTGATGGGAGCCCAAATGATCATTCGGTTGCACAGCGCATTGAGTACATGAAGGCAGCCTTTTCGATTATTAAACGAAAACCGGTATTTGGAGTCGGAACAGGCGATGCCCAATCGGCTTTTAACAATCAATATGATCTTATGCAATCGAAACTGCATGAAAAAAACAGGCACCGGGCACACAATCAGTTTATTACATTCATTGTTACTTTTGGTTTTGTGGGATTTCTGATAATTTTAGCCGGTATGTTAGCGCCAATCATTATTGAGAAGAAAGCCGGAGACTTCTACTTCATGATGTTTTTTATTGTCGCAATTGTCTCAATGTTAAATGAAGACACTCTCGAGACCCAGGCTGGCATAAGTTTTTTTACATTCTTTTACTCGCTATTCCTTTTCGGAAGAAGATAAGTAGAACATCTGGCTGTCATTACTTTCCACAAAATATCAAAACAAAATTACAATTGTAATAATCTATTTCTCAGTGCATAAGCAGATTTATTGCATTACTTTAATTATAGATCTCAGCCAATTTCGCTGACAGAGCTGATCCTCTCAGGTTTTTTGCAATAATTTTTCCTTGTGGATCTATTAAAAAACTGCTGGGGATACTGCGCACATTGTACAATTTTGCAGGTTCAGAGCTCCAATATTTTAAGTCGCTAACATGATAGGGCCACGATAGATTGTCGGCAACAATTCCGTTTTCCCAGGCTTTCTTGGTTTTATCGAGTGACACCTGGAATATCTCAAATCCTTTCTTATTATACTTCTTATAATTTGCTACCAGGGTTGGGTTTTCGTGCCTGCAAGGCGAACACCAGGAAGCCCAGAAATCGAGCAATACATATTTCCCTCGCAGCGATGACAATGAATACACTTTTCCGGAAGGTGACGGGTAGGCAATATCAGGAGCAATACTTCCAATATCCAATGCACTTTGCGACATACTATTATCCTGCGTGCCCTGTTGCATTTTCAATACATTAGAATGAAAATTTTTCGCATGTATACTTGTTGGATGGTTAGCCATCAGACTTGAATCAACCATTTTGAAATATTTCATATTTCCTTCTGGAGTAATCAGTTTTTGTCTGCCTATTTGCTGGTAAAGGGCTGCAATACAAGCCAGTGAAGCCGGATTATCTTCGATAAATGAAAGCAGATACTGCTTGTGTCCTGTTACTATTGAGTTGGCCACGCTGGTTATTTTCGAAAGTTCTTCGCGTTTTGTTGGATCATCAACAATCTGGTTGCGAAGCTGTGTTAAAGAATCAATCTTAAATTGTAATTGGTTTAACCGGTTGTTCAATTGAGCAAGTTGCTCCGATCCCGGAGAACCATTAACTCTGATATGCTTACCAAAGGTATTGCCATCGCCCGAAAGCTGGATTTTCTCATTTTTGTCAATCAGCAAATAATTAAAAGCTCCTTCATTAATCCTTACAACATAGATGTTTGGAATTTCGGTTTTTCCGCCAAACGAAAAGCTTCCATCATCGGCAACAATGGCTGAATCGATTGCTGTAGGTTTTCCCATTCCAACTTCTTCAAGATAAATTGTTTTGCCTGAAGCATTACTTATATTGCCCTTTACAGAGAAAGCATTGTCACTTGTTGCTTTTGACTGGTTACTATCGTTTGTTGGTGTTGATTGATTATTACATGCGAATAATATCAACGAGAATGTGATTGGTAAAAGAATTCTTTTCATAATTATACTTGTTTTGGCCGGCAAAGATAGAAAAATACTCTCATCAAATTTTTTGAGCCAGTTAGAAGGGGATTACCAAGAATCTACAACTCACCGACTGAGTTGGTCAACCAATTGGTATGCTTCATCACAAATGGTCATAACTTCTTTGGTGATCAGAGGAATTGTTTGTTGTGGCGAATTTTGATAAATATTATTAGCCTGGATTATTAAATTGGTAATTCTTTCATAAACTGCTGACTCAAAATGTTTCTGTTCAATTTCAATTTTTGAAAGAAATGATGGATTGCCTCTAACCATTTTGGCCAGATCATATGCACTCCAAAACATCGATCCGGTATCACCTGAGGCATCAGCTTGACTAAACTTTGGATGTATGCTGTTTATACCAAACAAGAAGGGTACATACAGGCAGGTTTTCGGTGGTCCCAGGCCTGCCCAAAGTAAAGCAGTGTGGTCAATAGGTTCTCCTGGATAAAGCTGAATTACATTGGTGTGCACAGCATTCCATGATGCGATAGGCCTTTCTCCATCTTCTCCTGAATCGTCGATAATGAATTCAAACTCCGATCCTTCATACCTGTTTCTTAACACACTAAAACAAGCTTCAAGCGATATCTTTATGTCAGGAACAAAGAATTGCTGAAAATTTCTTTCATCGCTTCGATATGTTTGGGAGGGACTCAGTATTTTTACGGCCTGCCAAACACGGCGCGTATCGTAGAATGGTTTATGGTTTTTTTCCACCCTTCCTCCTCCGAAAGCCTCAGCAAAATTAAACTCCTTGCTTTCAGGCTTCCACAGGCCATTGTTCCAACAGAATTCCAATAAGCCAGGTGAACAGTAATAATTAATAGTATCAGCAGGATTGACAAGGCCAATACGGTAACCGTTTGCCTGCACCCAATAACATGAATCTGGTATACGAACAGCAGCCCAACTAAATCCACCTCCTGACTCTACATACCAAATTTCGGATGTATCAGCAATTCCAACTCCACTCGGATAGGTAACGCCATATTGATTATAAAGCTCCCCTAATATTTTCACACATTCGCGTGCAGTTCTACTCCTTTGAAGCGCAACATAACGAACTCCTCCTGTTAATCCACTATCAATTAATGGATCAGCTTCGATTGCCCGCATGTTTCGATCGGACTTTAGGGCCACTCCTCCGGCAATTGCAACTCCATGCTCATTAATGGCAACAGCATCACCTTCTTCGAATCCTTTCGTGATTTTCAATGTTAACCAAGTAAAAATCTCTTTTGATTCAGGAATGGTTAATCCTGACGGAAAGGTCACAACATCATAAGATGAATTTATTTTCCCCGGATATTTTACAACATGCGAGGCTTCAATTCCTGACAAGTCATTATTGTGTGCCAAGAGAACACTGCCATCTTTACTTGCATCTTTTCCAACCAATAACATAAAACACTCTTGCTTATCGACATGTCTTAATGTCTGAGAGATTGAAGGAAAAAATACAGTTAAGAAAACTGCCATTATTGGAATAACCCTTATTCTATATCTGAAATTCTTTCTCACGGATTCAATATCTCAATCAGTTAACCAAACAAACTTTTTAGTAAACTGATCTTTGTTTTTTCATCAATTTCGATTTTTTTTGAAATCAGGAATGCCCGGGCTTTGATATATCCGGTAATTTGTATGGTCGTTGCCTGGCATTTTTCTCGACATTTTCAAGGTCGATTTTTAAAGGAACTTTGTAACTATTTGAAGAACGGGCAGGGATTACAAATTCTTCAACCTCGTTTAATTTTCCCAGTGTAACCTCTCCCATCGAAATAGATAAGTCAGCTTCCCGAACCAGGAACTGTTTATTATTGGGATTCGATATCATAAGTTCGAGTTCAAGATTTAGCTCATTGTCTTTGATGGATTCAACACTAATATTCTTTACCTCTTTTAACTCAACGGGTTTTACATTAATGCAGGATATAAATCCTAAAGAAAGTATTAATAGGACTGATAGCGACAGGCTTCTGAATTTGATCATTATATTTGTTGTTTAAATTATTATAATACAACATTGAAAACGCAAAATAAGAGAAAAATTGTAAACGATCCGGTTTATGGATTTATAAACATACCCTCAGATTTAATCTTCGATCTGATCGAACATCCCTGGTTTCAGCGTCTACGGCGGATAAAGCAGCTTGGGCTTAGCCATTATGTATATCCGGGGGCAAACCATTCTCGTTTCCAGCATGCTTTGGGTGCTATGCACCTTACAGTAAAGGCCATAGCTGTGTTACGCGAAAAGGGGCATACAATAACTGATGCCGAAGCTGAGGCGGTTACAATTACTGTGTTGTTGCATGATATTGGCCATGGTCCTTTTTCACACGCGCTCGAGAACAGCATTGTTACTGATTTTTCACACGAGCAATTATCTTTGTTCTTCATGGATGAGCTAAATAAAGAATTCAACGGACAACTAAATCTCGCCATTCAAATCTTTAAAAATCAATACAAAAAAAAGTTCCTTTACCAGCTTGTATCGGGTCAGCTCGACATGGACCGGTTGGACTACCTGCGCCGTGACAGTTTTTTTACCGGTGTATCTGAAGGAGTTATCGGTTCGGACAGAATTATAAAAATGCTGAATATTGCAAACGACGAACTGGTAATTGATGCGAAGGGCATATATTCTGTCGAAAAATTCCTGATTGCCCGAAGATTAATGTACTGGCAGGTCTATCTTCATAAAACGGTTTTGGTAGCCGAAAGTATGTTGTTGAAGATCCTACAAAGGGCCAAGCAACTTGCACAACATAATGAACCTTTATTTTCAAACCCATCGTTGCAGTACTTTCTATACGAAAATACAAACCGGCTCCTGAACGAGAATAAGCGGTCGTGGTTAGAGCTTTTTGCCAGTCTTGACGATGATGACTTGTTTTCGGCAATTAAAATGTGGTCTCAACATGGAGATAAGGTGTTGGCCTATTTGGCCGATTGTATTGTAAACAGAAAATTATTCAGAATCGAAATTGAAAATGAAAAAATATCAAGCAAAAAAATAAAGGCCTATCAACAAAAGGCAATGAATCATTTCGGGACAAATACACAGGATACGCCCTTTCTTGTTTTTACTGATTCTATCAGCAATTATGCATATACGCTCAACGATCCAAGTATTAATATCATACAAAACGACGGCACTTTACAGGAAATATCAAAGGCTTCGGATATTCTAAACACGCAGGTCCTTTCGAAAAATGTTATTAAACATTTCCTTGTGTTTCCTAAAGTATTATGATAAAAAGTCGGGAGAGCATTTTTACTGAATAGTTCTTGCTTTTAGATTATTGCAGATGCAAGGCATCAACAACTCTCGATATTCCTGTTCAATTATAAATTTCTAAAATTTGCAATAAATATTATTACATTTGCAGCAAATCATTGAATTAAAATGGAGCTATCGGCAAAAAAAATTGCGGAATTTTTGAATGGTGAAATTGAGGGTGACGAAAACACAGTTGTGAATGATGTTTCGAAAATTGAAGAAGGCAAGCCGGGCTCGCTTACTTTCCTTGCAAATCCCAAATATTCAAAATTTATTTATACTACTTCTGCTTCGATTGTTATTGTAAACCACACATTTATTCCTGAACAAAAAATCAAAAGCACATTAATAAAGGTTGATGATGCCTATCGCGCATTTGCATCTTTATTAGATATGTATGATAAAAACACACAGCAACTTTCAGGAATTGATAAATTATCATACATCGACTCAACTGTAAACATCAACCATTCGGTTTATGTGGGCTCCTTTGCCTATATTGGAAAAAATGCAAAAATTGGTAAGAATGTTAGGATACACCCTCAGGTTTATGTAGGAAACAATGTTGAGATTGGTGATAATACCATTCTTTATGCTGGTGTAAAAGTTTTCCACGATTGCATTATTGGTAACGATTGCATAATCCATGGAGGTACGGTTATTGGCTCCGATGGATTTGGCTTTGCTCCAAAGAATCAGAAAGATTACAAAAAAATCCCTCAGATTGGAAATGTAATCTTAGAAGACAGTGTAGAGATTGGATCAAACAGTAGTATCGACCGGGCCACTATGGGATCTACAATTATTCGAAAAGGTGTAAAAATGGACAACCTTGTACAGATTGCCCATAATGTTGAAATTGGCGAGCACACTGTTATGGCATCTCAGGTTGGAATTGCCGGATCGACCAAAATTGGCAAAAACTGTATGATTGGCGGACAAGTTGGGATTATCAATCACCTGACCATTGCCGACGTCGTTAAAATAGCAGCGCAATCGGGTGTTTCATCAAACATTTATGAAGAAGGCGCAATTATCCAGGGCTCCCCAGCTTTTAACATAAAGGATTATCAAAAATCTCTTGTCATCTTTAAGAATCTCCCAAAAATCCAAAAAGAACTAAACGACATTCGCAGGTTTGTTAAAGAAATGCAAGAAGCAAACGCCAATGTGTAAATTGTCTTTTTTTGATTAAAAGAAATTCAAATAATACATTCTGCTGATCCCTGACAGGTTCTATTCAGGCCCTCAAAAACTTGGTTCGAATTACTATTTATTGTTACATTTGCCCACTTTGAAAAAACGCAAGTGTTTCAATATAAATAATTATGACACATTTACAAAAGACTATCAAGGAGCAAATAACTCTTCAGGGAACAGGCCTGCACACAGGTTTAACTGTTAACCTGATTATTAATCCAGCTCCTGTTAATCATGGATATAAGTTTAAACGAACCGATCTTGACGGACAACCTATAATAAATGCAAATGCCGATAATGTTGTTGATACCTCCCGGGGAACCTCTCTTGAGGAAAACAACGCCCGGGTTTATACAGTTGAACATGTTTTATCGGCCTTGTATGGCATGCAGGTCGATAATGCTTTAATAGAAGTCGATGGCCAGGAGATACCAATTTTAGACGGAAGCGCAAGATATTTTGCCGAAGCAATTGAACAGGTTGGTATTGTTGACCAGAATGCAGAGAGGGATTATTTTACTGTAAATGAAACAATCTCATATTTTATCCCGGAAAAAGGAACAGAATTAATAGTTGTTCCTGACGACAATTATCATGTTTTGGTAAATATCTCTTACGATTCAAAAATCCTGAATAATCAGTTTGCCAGTTTATACTCACTTGAAAATTATAAAAGCGAGGTAGCGAACTGTCGTACATTCGTTTTTTTACGTGAACTTGAACAATTATTAAAAAACAACCTGATAAAAGGTGGCGATCTCGAAAATGCTATTGTTATAATCGACAGGCAGGTAACCCAGGACGAAATTGACCGGTTAGCCAAGCTTTTTAACAAACCATCGGTTGAAGTAAAACCCGAAGGTGTATTGAATAATCTCGACCTTTATTTCCCGAACGAACCGGCACGGCACAAGCTGCTTGATGTAATCGGTGATCTGGCCCTGGTTGGAAAAAGGATTAAAGGAAGAATAATTGCCACACGACCAGGTCATGCAGCAAATACTGAATTTGCAAAAAAAATCCGCCAGGTAATCAAGGAAGGAAAAAATAAAGAATGAAATCCCGTCAGTCGATTTCAACAAAGAACCCTTGATGGATGTGAACCATATCCAAAAACTATTACCTCATCGTTATCCATTTCTGATGGTTGACAAAATCCTTGAAATGGACAAGTCCACAGTAGTAGGAATGAAAAATGTAACGATGAACGAAGGCTTTTTTGTTGGACATTTTCCAGGAGCACCTGTAATGCCGGGCGTACTTATTGTCGAAGCTATGGCTCAGACAGGAGGGATTTTAGTACTTAGCCAGGTTGACGATCCGGAGAATTACCTGACTTTTTTTATGAAGATCGATAATGTAAAATTCAGGAAAAATGTTAATCCCGGCGATTCGCTTGTTTTTAAACTTGTTTTAACGAATCCAGTTCGCAGGGGAATAGCAAATATGGTAGGCCAGGCATTTGTAGGCCAAAATTTAGTGGCTGAAGGAGAGTTTATGGCCAAAATATTTAAAGCAAAATAAAATGAATCAACCATTAGCATATGTCCATCCTGAGGCAAAAATCGCAAGAAATGTAGTAATCGAACCCTTTGTTACCATAGCAAAGAATGTTGAAATCGGCGAAGGCACATGGATCGGTTCAAATGTAAGTATTATGGAAGGTGCCAGGATAGGAAAAAACTGCCGGATATTTCCTGGAGCCGTTATATCTGCAATTCCTCAAGACCTTAAATTCGAGGGTGAAGAAACAGAAGCTATTATTGGGGATAATACTACAATACGTGAATGCGTTACCATAAACAGGGGGACGAAATCGAAACAAAGAACAATAGTTGGCAATAACAACCTGCTGATGGCTTATGTGCATGTAGCCCACGATTGCATTCTTGGCGACAACATAATACTTGGTAATGCCACACAGTTGGCCGGTGAAGTAATTATTGACGATTATGCTATCCTGAGTGGGATTGTAGCAGTTCATCAATTTTGTCACATAGGTGCACATGCAATGATATCAGGTGGATCACTTGTACGTAAGGATGTTCCTCCGTTTATAAAAGCAGCAAGGGAACCACTAAATTATGCAGGCGTAAATTCGATTGGACTTAGGAGAAGGGGATTTTCCAATGAGAAGATCAATGAAATTCAGGATGTCTATCGATTCCTATATTTGAAAAGCCTGAATAACCACCAGGCCATCGAAAGAATTGAAGCCGAAATGAGTGCCTCAGACGAAAGAGATGAAATTCTCTTATTTGTTAGAAATTCGAAGCGGGGTATTATCAAAGGTTACAATCCCGAATAAACCATATCAACTTGAGTATCTTCTGATGTATTTGTGAAAAAGAAAAATTAATCTCACACTAAACCGATTAGCATCTACTTTCTATTAGAAAAGAAAATCATTGAGACTTAGTCAAAGTTACTTTCTTTTCAGTAAATCTTAATAGAAAATCCTCAGGATGTTTATTTTTGTAAAAGAATAAAAATTTAAAAAAAAGAATTATGGCAAAACTGAATAAAATAAAAGGAACAATAGGAATATTAACAGGTGGTGGCGATGTTCCAGGTCTGAATCCAGCCATACGGGCGGTTACAATCCGTGCGATCCGCGAAGGATATAAAGTAATTGGTTTACGCAGGGGATGGGCAGGAATAACAGAAATCATTCGTGATCACAAGGCCAATAACGAAGGAAAATATATTGTACTTACCGAAGATGTTGTAAACAAAGCTGGCCGAACCGGAGGTACTTTCCTTCATTCCTCACGCACAAGACCAAGTCATGTTCCAAAATCACATGTACCTGAACATTTACAATCAACCTACGATAAAGATGTAAATGACCTTACACCTGAAGTGATTAAAAATCTTGATTGGCTGGGAATCGATTTTCTAATCCCAATTGGTGGAGACGATACTTTAAGTTACGGCGTACGCTTATATAAAGAGGGAGTAAAAGTAGTTGCCATTCCAAAAACGATGGACAATGATGTTCCGGGAACCGATTATTGTATTGGTTTTAGCACCTGTGTTACACGCACCATCAATATGACAAATGTGTTGCGTACTTCAGCCGGATCGCACGAACGATTATTGGTGATGGAGGTATTCGGACGTTATGCCGGATACACAGCGCTGTTGCCTACCATGGCCGGTGCAGCAAACCGGTGTGTTATTCCGGAACATAAATTCGATATCGATAATTTAACTGAATTATTAGTAGCCGACAGGTTCACAAATACAAGTAAGTATTCGGTTGTCCTGGTTTCGGAAGGAGCAATGTTCTCAGGTGGAGACATGACTTTCGAAAGTGAGGAAACAGATATGTTTGGCCATAAAAAATTGGGTGGTATAGGCGATTTGGTATCTGCCGAATTAAAAAACCGTTCTGCCAAATTTAACAACGGAAAAACCATCAATGTAATTAACCAAAAGCTGGGATACCTTGTTCGTGGTGGCGATCCCGATGCAATTGATTCGATTGTTCCAATGGCATACGGAAATCTTGCACTCGACCTTATTCTGCAAGGAATTCACGGAAGACTGGTAATCCTTAAAAATGGACGTTACGATAATGTTCCACTCGAAATTATTACAAGCACTAAAAAACTTATTAACGTAGAACAACATTATAACACCGAAAGGCTACGTCCGGTTTATAGAAGTTTTGAAATGAAACCATTATTTATAATGACAGATGGATAAAAATAAAGCCGGGGTTATTGCTCCGGCTTTGTTGTTATTTCGACTTAATTTATTTCTTTGTTAACTGATTAAATTTCATGCTCAGCAAGAACAAAATAAAATTTATCGGTTCCCTTCAGAGAAAGAAGAAACGTGATGAACACAAACTATTTATAGCTGAAGGAGAAAAATTAGTCATAGAACTGATTGAATCGGGCTTTAAAATCACATATTTGATTGCATTACCTGAATTCTTAATTAAGCTAAAGATCCACCATCATACCGAGGTCATTGAAGCCAATTCAACTGAGATGAAAAAAGTTAGTGGGCTTACGACTGCTGCCAATGCACTTGCCATTGTAGAAATGCCGGAATATAAACTTCATATTCCGGATTTGGCTGATAAACTAACACTTGTGCTGGATGATATCCGTGATCCGGGAAACCTGGGAACAATAATCAGGTTAGCTGATTGGTTCGGCATTGAAAACATTGTTGGCTCCAAAGGAACGGTTGATGTTTATAACTCAAAAGTAGTACAAGCAACCATGGGTGCCATAACTAGAGTACGAGTACATTATCTCGATTTGGCAGGCTTCCTCAGTGAAAATAAAGGTTCGGTCAAGTTACCTGTTTATGGTACGTACATGGATGGAATATCTGTTTATAATGAAAATTTACCAGATTCATGTCTTGTAATTATGGGCAACGAAGGAGTTGGGATTTCATCAGCAGTAGAGAATTTCATCGACAGTAAGATTAGCATACCGTCGTTTTCATTCGGCAAAGGCTCTGAAAGCCTGAATGTGGCTATGTCTACCGGAATTATCTTGAGCGAATTCAGGCGACGGGCTCTATAGGCCCAATTCATCGCTAACTTTTCGCATAGCCTCCACGGCAATTGTGGCAAACTCGGCCAGCGGAATACCAATCTTTTCACACTCCATTATATTTTCCCGTTTTACCGATGCAGCAAAAGCAGGCTGTTTCATGCGTTTGGTAACCGATTTTGGTTTTACTGATGCCAGTTTTTTATCAGGATAAACCAGGGTTGTGGCAATTACCAATCCGGTAATAGTTTCGCCTGCTGCAAGGGCATGCTGAAATTTTGTATGTCTCTCCACGCCACCTGCATCTTCGTTATGATGGGTAATAGCATCGATAATTTCTTCATCAACTTTACCATCAAGGATATTCTGTGCTTCAAGCCCATGAATTTTAGGATCGGCGTTGGTAATCTCCACATCGATATCATGCAGCAAACCAGCCAGTCCCCATTTTTCTTCATCCTCTCCCAGTCTGTTTGCCAGTGCCCGCATTACCATTTCCGATGCTCTACTGTGTTTCAACATGTTATCTTTTTTGACATATTCCATTAATAACGTATAGGCCTCTTCTCTGCTTATCATTTGTCTTGCATCTGATTTATTTAATGCTCAAAAGTAAATAATAGGTAGGAATGAATAGGATATAAAATGTGGAAAATTCATAGCTTAGCAAAACTTTTTTCATGTAAATTGATTTCACTGGTAAAATAGAATAGAGATGAATAGTTTTGGCAGGTTATTCCGGGTAAATATTTTTGGCGAATCGCATGGAAAGATGCTTGGCGTAATAATAGACGGATGCCCTGCCGGAATATCGCTGACTTGCGATGACTTTATCACAGATATATCGCGTCGGAGACCAGGCGCAAAAGGAACAACAAAAAGGAATGAATCTGATATCCCTGAAATAAGCTCCGGAATATTTAAAGGAAAAACAACAGGATCTCCCATTATCATTCACTTCGGAAACCGAGATACCGTTTCAAAAGATTATGAGACAATCCTTGATACTCCACGCCCTGGCCATACTGATTTTGTTGCACTGAAAAAGTTTGGTGGGTTTGGCGATTATACGGGAGGTGGCCATTTCTCAGGAAGGATTACTATAGGGTTGGTTGCAGCCGGAGTTATAGCAAAAAAAATCATTCCCCCGGTTCATATTTCTGCCAAAATTTGCGAAGCTGGAGGAAGTCACGATATTGATAGTGAAGCAGAAAAGGCCCTTGCAGAAAAGGATTCTATCGGCGGAATTGTAGAATGCCGTGCCAGCAATATGCCGGTTGGTCTTGGCGAGCCTTTTTTCGACTCTGTTGAATCCATGATCAGTCACCTTGTGTTTTCAATACCTGCAATCAAAGGCATTGAATTCGGTGCAGGTTTTAGTGCAGCAAGAATGAGAGGATCTGAACACAACGATTCCATTATCGATGTGTCAGGAAAAACTGGAAGTAATCATGCCGGGGGTATTAACGGAGGCATCAGCAATGGCAATGATTTGTTGTTTCGTGTAGCTGTAAAACCAACCAGTAGTATAGGGAAATCACAGCAAAGTATAAATCTCAAAACAAACCAGATAGAAAATCTGAAGGTAGTTGGCCGGCATGATGCCTGCATTGCTCTGCGTGTACCTGTAATTATTGAAGCTGCGACGGCAATAGTTTTAGCCGACCTTAGCCTGATTGAACAGCAACAGAAAAGAATCTGGAACAAATAAACATATGGAAAAACTCGAGGGAAATATTCTAAAGATGCGAACTGAGTTACACCAACCGGTTAATTACTTTATGTCTGTTGGTACTAATGAAATTTACATGAATGCACTTATTGGAAAGACAGTCCAACTAACTTTCCAAAAGCAGATACATTGCATTCATTGCGGACGAAAAACAAAAACATCATTTGCCCAGGGATACTGTTATCCTTGCTTTCAAACCCTTCCAGAAACAGATTCTTGTTCATTACGACCAGAGTTGTGCGAAGCCCACCTGGGTATTTCACGTGATATGGCCTGGTCGGAAAAGAATTGTTTGCAGGATCATTTTGTTTATCTGGCCTTGTCAAGTGTCCTAAAGGTGGGAGTTACACGTTATTCACAGGTTCCAACCCGTTGGATTGATCAGGGGGCATGGAAAGTAATCAGACTTGCAAAAACCCCCAACCGGAACCTTGCCGGGCAAATTGAAGTAGCTATGAAAGCATATCTTACTGATAAAACCAATTGGCGCCACATGCTCACCAATAAACTTGCAAAGGATATCAATATCCTGGAAAAGAAACATGGAATCAGAGAGATGCTTCCGGATGATTTCCAACAATTTTAATCTGATGATAATGAAATAACTGAGATTGAATATCCGGTGGTAGAATACCCATCAAAAGTTAAAAGTTTTGGATTCGACAAACAGCTAGAACATACAGGTAAGCTTACCGGCATTAAGGGACAGTATTTACTTTTCGATGGTGGATATGTCATAAACATCCGTAAACATGCCGGGTATTCAATAGAAATTAATTGGGAATAAGATTTCCATAATGAACAATTAAACCTTTTAGTACTTCCCTGTTCGTTTATTTGATGTTCTAACACCAATTCCTAACACTACAATGTACTGTATTTCAATCTTATTGCATTTTACTCAATAACATGAGTAATTTTACTTGACATATTGAGTAAATTTACTAAATTTGTTGAGTAAATTGCAAACAATGATTCAAAGAGCTCATATCCATTTGCTTAACCAGCGTATTGAAAATGAGGAAAGAAAGTTTATCCAGGTAATTTTTGGACCACGTCAGGTTGGTAAAACAACAATGGTTAACCAATTCCTGAAAGATTCATCGATTCCATATCATTATGTCTCTGCCGACGGAGTACCGTCTGCGCAAACCTCATGGGTGGAACAACAATGGACAATAGCCCGGATGATCATACAAAATACAGGTAGTACTGAGGGACTTTTAGTGCTGGACGAAATCCAAAAAATAGAAAACTGGAGCGAGATTGTCAAAAAAGAATGGGACGAAGACGCCCGTCAGGAAATCAAACTTAAGGTTATTTTGCTTGGTTCATCACGTTTGATATTACAAAAAGGCCTGAGTGAATCCCTGGCAGGGCGATACGAAATTATTTACATGGGTCACTGGACTTTTGCCGAAATGAAAGAAGCATTTGGCTTTACTGCAAAAGAATTTGTATGGTATGGAGGCTACCCCGGATCGGCAAGCCTGATCAATGACGAACTTCGATGGAAAAGTTATGTTTCGGAATCGCTCATCGAAACAAGTATCTCGAGGGACATATTGATGTTGACCCAAGTAAATAAACCTGCCTTAATGAAACGCTTGTTCGAACTGGGTTGTCATTACTCCGGTCAGATATTGTCTCTCACAAAAGTAGTTGGTCAATTACACGATGCAGGCAATACAACAACCCTGTCGAATTACCTTCATGCACTGGACACTGCCGGATTGCTAAAAGGAATCGAAAAATACAGTCCCGATTTGTTACGGCAAAGAGCATCGAGTCCAAAGTTTCAGGTACATAATACTTCACTAATTTCGTCACAACAAGGCAGGACGTTTGCTGAAATAATAACTCATCCCGATCTTTGGGGTCGCTGGGTAGAGTCGGCAGTAGGTGTCCACTTACTAAACTATTCATTAACTGAAAAATACAAGCTCTATTATTGGCGACATCGGAATGAGGAAGTCGACTTTGTAATCGAACGCAACGAACAGGTTATTGGACTTGAAGTGAAAAGCGGTATCGTAAACAAATTAAAAGGTATGGATGCATTCAACAGAAGATATAAACCACACAAAATTTATTTAATTGGTAGTGGTGGAATTCCCTGGGAAGAATTTTTGTTGATAAATCCGGTGGAGATGTTTTAGGAGTTATAATACCATTACTAATTAAGCCATACGACCTTTGTTTTGTTTGTTTATGAGAGGTATATTTGTATTGTAAGTAACAATATTGTATTAACTTGCTGAGAAATCTGAGAATCGAAACTGTAACTGTACAAATCACATCACCAAAAGCAATGAGACTTCTTAAAGACTTGGAAGATCTTCATCATTAATCTTAAATCAATGCTTCTTAAGAAACCATCAAGTATTATCTTACTTAAACGCCTTCTCCAACAATCCATCCCCTTTTAAAGTAAGCCTTTCGAAATAGGCAGGAACATCTTTGCCTAATAGTTTATCGACATACATTTTGGCAAGGTACTGGCCCAGCATAAATCCTTGTCCGCGCAAGCCAATAAACAAACCATGATCCGGATCGAGGATCATTCGTGGTTCTACATAATAACCCGACCAGATGGCCTGGAATCCTACCGATGATAATTCCGGCAGCCAGTTCACAAACACTTCAGAAACAATCTCCAGGAATTCCCTGGAATTCACCTTTAGGTTTTTGTCGGTTTCGATAGGCTCAATCGCAGGTGAAGCACAACCTATAATTTGCCCTGTCTCGGCCAATTGCTGGCCATATACGGCTGTAAAGCCCTTGTAGTTTTGCCTGTCGATAAGCATAGGAAGAGGAATGTTATTAATCCCTAAAAATGGCAGGCGACGTGTAATAAATGCCTGATGCTTTACAGGAAAGATACCTGTATAAATACCCATTTTCCGGGCAAACTTATCACCTTCCGGTCCAAGAGCATTAATAAAAACTTCGGTGTGGTACTCTATATACTCTTTATCATGGTTTTGAACCAACACTTTATACAAAGTGCCTTCTTTGCTTACATCAATTAGTTTGCAGTCTTCGAGGATTGTGCCACCTTTTTCGATTCCAATTTGCCGGATAAGATCCACAACACGGCCTGGGGTAGCCTGCCAGCAGTTGTGTGTAATTAATGCTGAATGGTATTTATTCCCTATTTCCTGATTGATATATGGTGAAATATATTTTTCAAACTCTGAAGGCCCGATCATTTGTGCATCCGACCAGTTCATTGACATTTCGAGTGCTTTTTGCATACTTTCATTGTGTGCAAAGGTCACATAATCAATTGGCCGGAAGTCGATATTCTTTATCTGTTGAAGTTCTTTGAATATCTCAAGATTTTGTTCGGCTATTTCTGATAATTCCGGAAGACTAAAATTTGGGCGCCCACCGGCAATGTTTCGCCACGATGCACCACGACCGAAGTTTATCAGAACAGGTTTTTTACCTTCCTCGGCAAGATACCTGAATAGTGCAGAACCTCCAATTCCTCCTCCTGCGATAAATGAATCGACCTTTTTAATCTTAGGATCCTTTTTATGATTACATGCAATTACAACCTCCTTTTTCTGGTGGGGATATAACTCTCCCATCGAAAGCTGATTGCTTAAAGGTCCACGGGGTGTTGCATCGCCAACTATCGAAATTCCCGTAGTACCAAGGGCTTGCTTCAGTCTTTTAATACATCGTTTTCCACGGCATGCCCCCATTCCTAAACGTGTTGTATGTTTTACTTCGTCGACTGAAATAAATTTACGGTCGCCAATGGTTTCAAGGATTTCATCAAAAGTTACATCATCACAATGACAAACGTACTTCTCGACCCTGGGCATTTCATTTACCGGGGAATACTTTATCGGTTCAGGATAATTATCTTTAACAATAAAACCTCTTACTTCAATAAGGTTTTTACCATGTACATCAAAAGATTTAATCCTGGCCACGTGTGTTTTGTTTGGCTTACGGAGTATTTTCTCAACAAGGCCATTTCCAAGTTTGTTCCCGTTGTTGTCAACAAGAAATACATTTTCACCGGTTTCTACTTCATATTCAATAGGCATAAACAACCAATCTTTTTTCAGGCTATATCCAAATATTGCTAATCCCGGGCACTGATAAACACAATCCATACATCCAATGCACTTATCAAAATCGATTAAAGGTATGGTACTGGTTGAGGTTTTAGTTATAGCCCCATGCGGACAGGCAAACTCGCACGGATTACAAGCAAACCCGTACATACAGTCGATTATCACAAATGGTTTGCTATGCATTCTTTCTTTATCAGGAATAAATGGTTGTTCCTGTACTAAAACAGGATGCTGCTGTGAATCGATATATTCCTTCGAAGTAGCAAGATATTCATCATAATTGTACCTCTCTCCCATTTCTTCCAGAATTTCCATGGCTACCTGTTTTCCCCTGACAACAGCACTGGTTCCTTCTCCTATTCGGATTGCATCGCCTGCACCAAAAACATTCCGGCCAAAAACTTCTTTCCCTTTAATTAGCAACTGGTCATCGGGGACAAGGCCGGTACAAATATTAATGGCATCAATTCCATCGATAACTTTTTCAGTACCCGGAATTGGCAGGAAATTTTCACACTCAGCAACCACAGCGCCAACTATTCCTGTATTGGTATCGTTTGGAATAGCCTTAAGTAAAATATGCGAAAGTACCACCGGAATTCCCAGGCGCCTAACACGATTGGCCTGTACCGGGAAACCGCCTTCATGCGGCATGGCCTCAATTATTGCTTTTACATTGGCACCGGCCTGCAATAATTGATATGAGGTAAGGTACCCTATGTTTCCAGCTCCGACTGTCAGGACATTTTTTCCGAGGAGAGTAAACTCCTGATTCATCATTTTTTGAACAACAGCAGCAGTGAATACACCAGGCAAATCATCGTTTTCAAAGGTAGGCATAAAGGGCACAGCACCTGTTGCTACAACAAGATGCTCTGTATCGATATAGTATATTTCTTCTGAACTAATATTCTTTACTGCAAGGCGCTTTCCTTCAAGGATATCCCAAACAGTAGAATTTAGAAAAATACCATCGAGAGAATCACCGGCCAGCGTTTTGGCTATGTCGAATCCGCGCATACCGCCAAATTTTTGCTCTTTCTCGAAAAAGAAAAACTGATGGGTTTGCATCAGGAACTGGCCTCCAATCTGGTCGTTGTTGTCAACAACAATATTTTCAATCCCATGTTTGTTCAATTCTTCGCGACAAGCCAGTCCTGCCGGGCCTGCACCTATAATCACAACAGTCGTTTTATACACTCTGTTGCCATCTTCGTGATGATAAGGACTAACATTTGGATTGTAGTCTCTGGGAATCTCACGTACTTCCTTAATACCTTCACATTTAGCAATACAAATTCGTTTTACCTGTCCGTCGACAAGCATTTCGCAGGCTCCACATTTTCCGATGCCACATTCCAACGACCGGTTCCGGTCGCGTAAACTATGACTATGCACCGGGAAACCAGCCTGATGTAAAGCGGCAGCAATTGTCCTGCCCTGTTCACCTAAAATTTCTTTTCCGTTAAAGGAAAATCGTACAATCTCTTTGGGCTCAATATCGAGTATGGGATGGGATGTAATTTTATACATAGACTAATTCCTGTTTTGACGGTGAAGTTAGGCATCTGAGAAAATTTGCACAATGACCTAAATCATTCGGGAAGCTAATTTTAAACAGGAAATTTTGGCGCCTTACAGCTCATCCAGATGACATTAACACCATTCTGAAATTTTCATTCAAATCCTAATTTCTTTACTTTTCTGATCTATAATAATTCTTAAAATTAATTCCCCAAATAATACTGTTCGTATGATTACTAATAGCAATATGCGTTAAGTTGTTGAATTTATTTTGGAATTGCAGAAACAAATGGCTGCCTTTCAAAAAAAAATCCGTCTGATTGCAAAACTTAGTGCAATAAATTGAGTTCATATGACCAGAGATCTGAAAATATTGCACTTGTTCTCACAATCGTACTGAAAATGGAAATTAACAAAAGCAAATTATTAAAAATCGGTCTTACAATAATTAGTTGTTTCATGATTCAAACCATAATGTTTAGTCAACGGATTATTGTTGAAACA
>CAYLZH010000044.1:19081-22959 GCA_964388245.1 uncultured Bacteroidales bacterium | reverse complement strand
CGGCAGCCCCTTTGTTCCTGATCACCTCGCGGCTTGCATCGGTCAGATTGCCTGCCCGCAGAATGGTTTCGATCAAATCCATTTGTTGTAATTTGGTTAATCCTTGTTCCTGTTGTGTTTTCCGGTGGCTGGTCATACCTCCATTCGGAATTGACAACGTTTTAAAGTTCAGCCCTTCAGTGATTGTTTCTTGTGTCGGGATAGCCGCCCACCTATTCGCACATAGGCTACCAATCTATCCATGCAATTAATACTACAAACCACCTACTATGGCGTCTGCTGGTTGCTCATAGAAAATATTTTGGCATTCGCGATTTCCGCTTCGCTGCTGTCACCGGCAACCACTACTTTTTGCACAAGCAAAAAGTGCGGCTTATTAGCAGGCTTGTACTCCCCGGTTTCAACCTTTCAGTACAATTTTCCCAACAAGCCTGTAAGGGACTTTACTCGCTTCGCTCATGAGAACGCTTCGCTAAGTTCACCCTCTGGAAAAAAAAACTACCCACTACGACTCTGGGATAACAAAAACAAATTTGTATTTTTGTAACTTGTCCAGAGCTTTCGGTGGGTGTACTCATGCTCATGCAGGGCACACACAGCAACTATATCACATAGCCGCATAGCAGTTATCAAGACAAAGAATTGTAAAATTGAAAGTAATACAAATTAATATAAATAAGAGTAAGGAACGGCTACGTGCCATACTTGCAACACGTTGTGGTTAATTTCCGAAACAAAAACAAGAATTAGAAAAGTTTGAAGTTGTTCCATTATTCGTTAACTTTGCTATTTGGAAACGCAACGAAAACTGATATACTTTAAGAACTATTTTAATGAATTCTTTGAAGCTCAAAAGGACAAAGTAAAAGAGAAAATTGACTACGTTTTATTTCTTGTCACTGTGGCTGAGAAAATTCCTAAAAAATTTTTCGACAGTATGACAGGATACGATGGACTCTTCGAAATTAGAATAGAATTTCAAAGCAATATTTATCGAATATTCTGCTGTTTCGACGAGGGAAATTTAGTTGTTTTATTCAATGGCTTTCAAAAGAAATCTCAAAAAACTCCAAAGAAAGAAATTGAAAAAGCAATGAAAATAAAGAATGAGTATTTTGAAATGAAAAGTAAAGGGGAATTAAGATGAAAAACATAACAACATTTGACGAGCATTTAGAGAATCGATACGGTAAATTAGGAACTTCTAAAAGAACTGAATTTGAAATTAAAGCAAAAGCATTTGCAATTGGTGAAATTTTAAGAGAAGCCAGAAAAGAAGCTCAAATGACTCAGGAACAATTAGCAGAAAAAACTGGAACAAGAAAAAGCTTTATTTCGCGAATAGAAAATGGTCATAGCGACATTCAACTATCTACGTTGTATCGAATTGTCGAAATTGGATTTGGTAAAAGAATAAACCTAACAATTGGTTAAAAAACTAACCATAACAATTAAGTGTCCAACAACTAAGCGTCCTGCCTGCTTGTAAAGCAGTAGCTGGATGCAGTGTTGACAGCCTGTCCCGTACCTTGGTCGGGAAAACCGGATTTGGCTATATGGGGATTGATGTTTGTGGATTACCCCCCAAAGGATGGTTGGTTAATTTTCTATTTCATTACACGGTGCTGTTTTGCAACTTTCCAGTGCGTTATCAGCCGGATATATCGCTACAATTTTTTCGGTCATATACCCCAGCGATCAATTTTCCAGGCTTTGGGCAAAACATTCCCATTCACCTGTTGGTGTTAGTTTTGGGAAGCCCCACGCTGTTTAAGTCACCTGACCAAATTAGAATATGTTAGACGACTCCGATTGCTAATCGGAGCCAGTAACAAGGAAACAATAAGTTGCATAATATCCGGGTGACTTCGAATCAACTGAACCCTTCTACAAAGGAAAGAAATCCTCTGTCAATCTCACATATCCCAACCATTTAGCCATGTCTGCGTAAGCATTGTTGAAACAATGTATGTTTAGCATACTCTAAGGTAAACAGAGCAAGCATGAGCAGCAACGATTATATAATCCAAACATCAGATATAGGTTCAAATAACGGAGAACTTGTTATTCAGGGAGATCTTTCAATCGACAATACTTCAAAGATTTACGATGAGATTTCGGCACTGATAACGAACTCGCAAATTCGGGTAATCCGTATCCAGAATATCTCAAATATCGATTTGTCGTTTATTCAGGTGCTAATATCGTTGGGGCAAACCATTAAAAAGAATAACATGCGTGTTTCTATTGAAACCAATCTCGATAACCAGTTCGCCGAATTGCTTGAAAACACAGGAATTACAGAGGTGTTCGGGTCAATATCAAAAGGCTAAAGAAATGGAAAAGACTATTTTATTTGTTGATGATTCGGGAAGTATCCGCCAGGCTGTAGGGTCTCTTTTAGAGGAGCTCGGCTACAAGGTACAAATTGCCTGTGACGGACAGGAAGCTTTGGAATTACTCGATGGATCAGAAATTCACTTAATCATTACCGATTTACATATGCCAAATATGAATGGTATTGAATTGATAAAAGCCGCCCGACAAATTGAAAGCTACCGGTACATACCTATGTTGTTGCTAACCACCGAAACACTAATTGAAAAAAAGCGGGAAGCCAAAGCTGCCGGTGCCACCGGCTGGATTGAAAAACCATTTAGCAACGAAAAACTGGAACAGGTAATAAACAAAGTTTTACGCTAATGGAAGACTATCAGATTGCATTTATCGATGAAGCTAACGAGTTTGTCGGCATACTCGAAGAAAGTCTTCTCCAACTCGAAACAGACCGGCAAAATCCTGAAATTTTGAATGAAATTTTCAGGATCATGCATTCGTTGAAAGGATCGGGTGCAATGTTCGGGTTCGACGATTTAAGCAATCTCACTCATCACCTCGAAAGCCTGTACGATCAGGTACGTCACAACGAAATAAGCATAAACAGATCGATAATTGATTTCACCTTCGAATCGGTCGATAATATAAAAAATCTGATAGGCCTAAATCCTGAAGACAAATACATCAGGAAAAATCATGAACTCATTGAACGAATTCCCGATTTATCTTCGATTATTGATGATGCTGACAATGATCAAAAAATCAATCAGCGGAATTTAACAGGAAGAGGTAGGGTAAAACGAAAAAATGACAAGAACACGTATTTCATAAGGTTCATACCTGATAAAGATATTTTTAAAGATGGAACCAACCCCCTTTACCTGATCGATGAGTTGGTAAACATGGGGCAAAGCATTGTAAAGGCCAGAACTCACAACATTCCTGAAATAGATCTTTTAAATCCTGTTGAATGTTACATTTCGTGGGATATCGTCCTGGCTACCACCGACGACAGCTCCAGCATCGAAGATGTTTTTATTTTTGTTTCGGAGAGCAGTTCAATTAATATTACAAAACTTGCCGAATATGATTTTACTGAGAACAAAACTCTTCACGCTTCGTTGGATGAAAATTTATCCAATCCTGAAATTTTAACAGATGACCTGATTGATCTGTTCGAATCGTTTGACAACACAATTGAAGATACTGAGGCTGATACAGTTGAACCTAACGGGGAAAATGTACTACAGTCCGAAATACAAATACCAGAGAAGACAGAACGATTAACAGCCCGAAAGTTAAGGGTCTCGACAGTACGGGTAAAGTCAGAAAACTTAGACAACCTCATAAACCTTGTAAGCGAACTGGTTACCATGCAGGCGCGATTACAAAACCTGGCACAGGAAAATGGCGATCTTGAGTTAATCTCCTTCGCCGAGAATTTTCAAAAGTTAAGCCGTCAGTTCCGGGACCTTTCGTTCGAAATGCGCCTGGTTCCACTTCATAATCTGTTTGTTAAGTTTCAGCGTTTGATACATGAT
>CAYLZH010000044.1:18603-19070 GCA_964388245.1 uncultured Bacteroidales bacterium | reverse complement strand
AGGAGGTTGAATTCGTTACCGAAGGTCTTGAAACCGAATTAGATAAAAACGTAATCGAACATATTTCGGAGCCCATTCTGCATATTCTGCGTAACAGCCTCGACCATGGTATCGAAGATCACACAATTAGAAAGCAATTAAACAAGCCGGATAAAGCTACAATCATGTTAAAGGCCTTTTATTCGGGAGCTGATGTTATAATCGAATTAAGTGATGATGGAAAGGGAATCGATCCTCTGATTATACGAGAAAAGGCCATTGAAAAAAGGATAATTCAATCATCAGAAGAAAAAACCAATGGCGAAATCCTGAACCTGATCTTTGAACCGGGTTTTTCAACAAAAACAAACGTCTCGGACCTTTCGGGCAGGGGTGTTGGTATGGATGTGGTAAAACGCAAAATTGAGGAATTAAGGGGATCGGTCGATATTAAATCTGAACCAGGGAACGGCACAACTGTAATTATC
>CAYLZH010000044.1:0-18593 GCA_964388245.1 uncultured Bacteroidales bacterium | reverse complement strand
ATCAGGCTTCCGCTTACACTATCGATGATAGACGGCTTTTTAATCAAAATTGATGGCAGTTCATTTATTGTTCCCCTTACATCGATTGAAAAAATCCATGAATTAAAACAGGGCGAATTAGCAAAATCATTTAATCAGATTATCGATATCGGAGATGAACAGATACCCTATATTCATCTCATTTCAGAAAACAATCAGGAAAAGCAAACTTGCGAGCCACGATACATTGTGTTAATAAATTATGAAAACAAAAAAGTAGGCCTTGTGGTAAACGAAGTAATGGGCGAGTATCAGGTAGTATTAAAACCCCTGGGACATTTAATGAAAACAACCGATTATTATTCGGGAGCAACAATAATGGGTAATGGAGAGGTAGCACTTGTTATTGACACAAATAAACTGATTCAGCGATTTGCCCATTAGCCTGCAATTCAGTGTACAAAGCTAAAGCCTAAATGAGGATATATAATGAAAAAATCAAGAAATGAATACCAATAACGTGACAAACTCATACCTGACTTTTAAGCTGGGATCGGAAACTTTTGCCGGACATGTTAAAAATGTGCAGAATATTCTTGAGTACCGTGAAATAACAAAAGTGCCTGACACACCAGCCTACATGAAAGGTGTAATAAACCTTAGAGGGAATGTACTTCCGGTAGTTGACCTGAAGGAAAAACTTGGAATGGTGACTTGTGAGTATACATCAAACACCTGCATTCTTGTTCTCAATATTTTCCTCGAAAACGAAATGGTCTATGTTGGTGCGCTTGTCGATCATGTAATACAGGTTAAGGAAATTATGTCAGGTGATATTTTACCCTATCCAAGTATTTCGAATAAATACAAATCGGAAATCATACCTGGTGTATTCAAAATCAATGATGAATTTGTAATGATATTAAATCTTGATTTGATTTTTGAAAATCTCGAAACATCTATATTTAAAAACAGTAACAATAGTCAACAATAAATAGGTTTTACCATGAAGAATGTCAGTATAATAGCGAAGGTTATCATTTATGTGTCAATACTTGGTTTTTCGTGTATTTTCATAATGGGATATGTATCGATCGATGCAGCCAATCGAATTTTAACCAAAGCAGCTTTCGATAGAATTACTTCGATAAACAAAATGAAAAAGACACAGATGGAACGTTTCTTTAACGAGAAACTGGCCGATGTGTCGGCTTTGGCCGAATTGCAAAGTGTTAGGGATGCGCTGACACAATTTAATACAGCCTACGAGACCGATACAACAGGCGAGGAATTTATCAAAACAAATGCATGCAAAACCATTGAACAAATGTATGCTGATGAATTTAAAAACTATATCGATGCCAATGATTACTACGATTTATTCCTGATAAATCCAGTTAACGGGTATATATATTTTTCAGCGAATCGGGAAAGTGATTTGGGATCATCATTGAAAAACGAATCGACACATTTAGCCGAACTATGGCATCAGTGTAAACGGGATCATATTGTGCATTTGTCTGATATGGCATTCTATATGCCTTCAGGAAATCAACCTGCAATGTTTATCGGTCATAGTGTTACGAAGAACAAAGAGTTTTTAGGCATATTAGCCGTTCAAATCTCAAACGAAGCAATCAACAAATATATTCAGGACGAAGCAGGGCTTGGCGAAAATGGCGAGACCTACCTTGTTGGCAGCGATTACCTTTTCAGAAGCGATTCACGTTTTGCCAACAAGTCGACCATTCTGACAATGAAAGCGAATACCGAAGCAACCAGAAACGCATTTTCGGGAAGCGACGGAGCCATGTTAACTACCGACTACCGTGAGGTTCCGGTATTGAGCAGTTTTGCAAAAATTGATATCGGCGAATTAAACTGGGCAATCATCACCGAAGTAAATGAGGAAGATATTATGGCTCCAAAACGCGATCTTATTTATACCATTCTCTATGTTTGTATTTTTATAGGAACCATTATGATGCCCATCCTGTACATTATTGGGCGGTCGATAAACAAACCGATCAAGAAAACCATTGAATATGCAAATGAGCTGGCTTCCGGTGACCTTACTGCTGCACTTAACATCTATCAGAAAGATGAATCTGGTAAACTTGCTGATGCATTGAGGAACATGGTTGCCAACACCAATAAAATTATCAGCAACATAACCATGGCTGCCGATAATGTTTCTGATGCAAGTTTTCAGTTAAGTAGCACATCGCAGGAAATTTCACAGGGTGCCTCAATGCAGGCCTCATCAATCGAAGAGGTTTCATCCTCGATAGAAGAAATGTCTTCGAATGTTGAATACAATGCCGACAGCGCCCAGAAAACAGAAGAAATTACCTCAAATGTTTCAAATCAGATTGTTCAGGGAGGCGAGATTGTTTACTCAGCCGTTGAAGCTATGGAGAAGGTTGCCGACAAAATTACTATCATCAGCGATATAGCCTTCCAGACAAATATTCTTGCATTGAATGCCGCGGTTGAGGCAGCACGTGCAGGTGAGCATGGTAAAGGCTTTGGTGTGGTGGCTTCCGAGGTAGGAAAACTGGCCGAAAAGACAAGAATTGCCGCCGCCGAGATCGACGAAATTAGCCAGAACAGTGTATCGATTGCCGAACAGGCTAAAAAATTAATGGCTGAAATGATGCCCGATATGCAAAAGTCATCGAACCTGGTTAGGGAAATTTCAGCAGCCAGCAAGGAACAAACCATTGCCTCTCAACACATTAACGATGCTATTCAGCAATTGAATGAGGTTACCCAGCAGAATGCAGCCGCTTCGGAAGAAATGGCTACAAGCTCGGAGGAGTTAGCCAGCCAGGCCGAACAGATGAAACAGATTATCTCCTATTTCAAAATAAACAAGGTCGGGAAACCTTCGGCTCAGGTAACAAGCCGTAAACAACCCGGTGCACCGAAGTTCACCGAAATGGTAAAAGAAACAAAACCGATTGCCAACACTAATAAAATGAAAGGAATAGAACTGAACCTGGGAGGCAGCGATGAATTTGATAACGAGTTTGAACGATTCTAAATTTAATCCTTTGTTCCGGCTTATTTTCGCTCACAGAACAGGCAAATTAACAACACTAAATTGATAATTGAAAAACAACATATCAGATATGCAAATGAACTTCAGGAAGCTGATTTTAAACGATTAAGTAGTTTCATATACAAAAATTACGGGATCAACCTGTATCCGGCAAAAAGGATACTGCTTCAATCGAGACTTCAAAAGCGCCTGCGTGCTTTGGGTTTTGAAACTTATAAAGAATATTGCGATTATGTTCTTGATAGCAAAACCGGACCGGATGAATTCCAGGAAATGGTTGAATGTATTACCACCAACAAAACCGAATTCTTTAGGGAAAATAATGCCTTTAATTATATTGAAAAGTTCATCGTGCCGGATTTCATCAAACAGGCAGGTGAATCAATCCGATTCAGAGTTTGGAGCGCCGGTGCATCAACCGGCAAGGAGGCATATTCAACAGCTATGATACTTAACGACTTTGTCGATAATCATCCGGGTTTTAGTTATCATGTATCGGCCTCTGATATATCAATGGAAGTATTAAAAATTGCCCGGATGGCCATCTATCCTATGGATGAGCTGAATGAAGTCCCCCATCAATTCAGAAGGAAGTATTTATTGAAAAGTAAGGATAAAAAAAATCAAAAGTTCAGAGTAGCCCCACTTATCAGGGAAAAGGTGAAGTTCTTCTGGCTAAACCTCCTGTCTGAAGATTACCGGTTAGCTGAAAAATTTGATGTGATATTATGCCGGAATACAATGATTTATTTTGATAAACCGACACAGGAAAAAATCGTACACCGGTTTATGAACCTGCTTAACACTAACGGACACCTGATATTAGGCCAGTCGGAATCGTTGATAAATTTTGATTTTGGAATTCAACAGGTAGCCCCGTCGATATACATGAAATTATAAACAATAAATGAATGTAGCGAATGAAAAATAAAAATGATATTGAATTGTTAGATTTAAAGAAGTATCTTCTGCAGCTTCATAATACAATCGATGACCTTAACAAGAAACTAAAGGACTCGGAAAGTATGAAAAGTAATTTCATTTCGAATGTGATGAATGAAATATACAATCCCTTTAGTTCAATAATTAGCCTTTCACAAAATATTACTGGTCTTAAAGATACTGATTTGTTCAAAGCCAGGACAATGGCAAATACAATTTATGAAGAAGCTTCGACCCTCGATATTGATTTGAAGAATATTTTTGCTGCCGCCCGGATCGAATCAGGTCTTGAAATCCCAAACTTCAAACAAGCAGATATAAATGTGTTGCTCGACCAGGTTATAGAAACGTGTAAATTAAAAGCATCCGGAAATAATATCAGGTTGATTGTGATACCAAATTCTGATCCTCCACATTTATGTGTTATCGATCCGGCATTTTTACAACAAATTCTGGTAAATACATTAAACAATGCCATTAAATATAGCCCTGCTCATGGAAAGGTTGAGGTTATTTATTCTGTATCTGAATCAGAAATAAAAGTTCAGGTTACTGACCATGGTCCAGGAATCGATCCTGAAAAGCAGCTCCAGATTTTCGACCGCTTTAAAAAACTCGATAAATCAGTCAATTCCATTAACAGTGGATACGGGCTTGGATTGTCTGTTTCGCAAGCTTTGGTCGAATTGCTTGGAGGAACTATTGAGGCACAAAACAATAGCGAAAAGGGTTGTACAATAACAGTTACATTTCCAAACAGGAAATTATCAGCTCAAGAAAATCAGGGTAATGATAATATATTATTCAGCGATGAGGAATTAATATTCTGAACTAAATGACGGGAGTTTCAAAAACATATTATCTTTTACCTGGTGCAATGTATGTATCGGTAAAACCAATGCTGGTTACTACAATCCTGGGATCGTGTATTTCGGTGTGTTTATGGGACAGAAGGAAAAATTTCGGGGGCATCAATCATTATATGCTTCCTCATTGGAACGGACACGGACTTGCTTCACCCAAATACGGTAACATTGCTATTGATAAACTAATTGGCAAAATGCTCAACCTCGGTAGCCTTAAACAGGATCTTATAGCAAAAATTTTTGGTGGGGCCGAAATTTATAAACATAATTCGAAAAGCTTTAATATTGGTGAACAGAATATTGCATTTGCCCAAACAGTAATCCGTAGCGAAGGAATACCCGTAATGGGACAAAGTACTGGTGGCAATCTAGGCCGAAAAATCATTTTCAACACCGCCAACGGTGAGATTCATATGAAATATGTAAGGAGAACTGAACAAAAGAAAATTAGCCATTATGAATAAAGAGAAAATCAGGGTGTTAATTGTAGACGATTCAGCGCTGGTCAGGCAAAGCCTCCAGCAAATATTAAGCGCCGATTCTTCAATCGAGGTTATTGGAACAGCTTCCGATCCATATTTTGCTGCCCGTGTGATTGCCAGAGAAGCCCCTGATGTTATCACCCTCGATCTGCAAATGCCAAAAATGAACGGCCTTACATTTTTGCAAAAAATCATGTCTCAGCATCCTATACCTGTTGTTGTAATCTCGAGTCTGGCAAAAGAAAATAGCGATATTGCACTTAAAGCATGGCAAGCCGGTGCAATTGATGTGATTGAAAAACCTATAATGAGAACCAAAGATTTTTTTGAAGAATCGGGCTATCGGATAATCGAAGCAGTAAAAGCCGCTTCAATAGCAAACCTTAAAAAAATAAAACAACCCTGGTCGGCAAGAAATGAAAGCCTTAATATCAGGAGCCAGTATCAGGATCATGGTCATTCCATTGTTCCAAAAACGGCAAACAAATTAGTCCTGATTGGAGCTTCTGCAGGAGGAACGGAAGTAATTTCCAATATTTTATCACAACTGCCGGTCGATTGTCCACCTATCGTGATCGTTCAACACATGCCGGAACAGTTTACACTTGCATTTTCGCGCCGTCTCGACAGTTTGAGTAAAATAAAAGTTAAGGAAGCCGAAAAGAATGACAAACTTCAGTTTGGATATGCTTATGTGGCCCCAGGAAATTCCCATATCACAATCAAACGAAACGGTTGGGAGTTTAATATCGATACCAACCAACAACCCCTTTACAACAGGCACAGGCCATCAGTTGACATGCTGTTTAATTCTGCTGCTGAATATGAAGGAAAGCATTTCCTCGGAATAATTCTTTCAGGTATGGGTCGCGATGGTGTCGATGGATTACTAAAATTAAAAAAGAATGGTGCCATAACCATAGCCCAAAATCAGGAAAGCTGTATTGTTTTCGGAATGCCCCAGGAGGCCATCAGATCTGATGCAGCAACACTTACACTATCGCCACCCGAAATAGTTCAGGAGATAATTAAATTCAAGTAACATCGAAATAATGCAAATGGATCAACGACCCAAAATACTTGTAATCGACGATATCAAATCTTCAATGATGGAATTGTCAGGTATTTTGCGCAATAAAGGATTTCAGGTTGCAGCCGCAATGAATGGAAAAAGCGGAATAAACAAGGCATTGTCAAATCCTGTCGACCTGATACTGCTTGATGTTGTAATGCCCGGCATGGATGGATTTGAAGTTTGCAAAACACTTAAAGAAAATCCTAAAACAAGTGACATTCCGGTAATCTTCCTTACAGTAGATTCGAAAAAGGAAAATGTTGTAAAAGGATTTGAAGTAGGTGCTGTCGATTATGTTAGCAAACCCTATAACCGGAAGGAATTAATTGCCCGTATAAATACACAGATTGA
This sequence comes from uncultured Bacteroidales bacterium, assembly GCA_964388245.1. Taxonomy (GTDB): domain Bacteria; phylum Bacteroidota; class Bacteroidia; order Bacteroidales; family M50B96; genus JAIOYV01. The sequence continues at coordinate 11,834 of CAYLZH010000044.1, read as the reverse complement.
GTTAAAACGATCGAAGGAAGCACTTAAACTTGCCATGGAAGAAGCACGGGAACATGATAAACTCATTTCGGCTTTCCTTGCAAATATGTCCCATGAAATTCGTACACCGCTAAATGCAATCCTGGGATTTGCTCAATTGCTAAATCTCGATGGAGTAACCAGGGATGAGCGGCAGAAATTTGTTTCGATTATACTTACAAGCAGTAATCAATTAATCAACCTGATAAATGATATTCTGGAAGTTTCGAAGATTGATGCTGGAAAAATCCGCATCGATTGCAAGACTTTTGAATTAAACGGATTTATGTCCGAACTGTTAGATGCCTATCAGCTCTTGAAAGGATCTAGTAAAAAGATTAGTTTTAAGCTAAATAATGGATCAGAAAAGAATATCAAAATTAATACTGATAAAGGAAAACTTCATCAGATTCTGAACAATCTGCTAAGTAACGCAGTAAAATTTACACGTGAAGGAGAAATAGAACTGGGCTACGAAACCAATACCCGGCCAGGATCATCTGTTTTGTTTTATGTAAAGGATACCGGAATAGGCATTCCTGCTCACAAGCAAGATATTATTTTCGACCGTTTTATCCGTGTTGAAAATAAACTTGAAATGCATTACGGCGGAACCGGATTAGGTTTACATATTAGTAAAAAATTAGTAAACTTGTTAGGCGGAGAAATATGGCTCGAATCGGAGGTTAATAAGGGAAGTTGCTTCCGTTTTACACTGCCATGTGAAGATTTTTAGGATTTTTGATAAGGATTGATGATGACTAAAAGAATTTGAAAAAGAACATTATGAAAACAGCAGATACGAAAACAAGAATTCTTATTGTCGACGATGTAAAGGCCAATATCATCAAGATGAAAGAAGCACTCATGGAAAATGAAGAGTATATGATTGTTGGTGCAAATTCAGGTGGATCGGGATTGTCGAAAGCCAAAGCCCAAAAATTCGATCTGATTTTACTCGACATCATTATGCCCGATATCGATGGATTTGAAGTATGCAACGAATTACAGTCATACGATCCAACCAAAGGAGTTCCCATCATTTTTCTTACCTCGAAAAACGACCCGGAAAGCATTATCAAAGGATTTCGCAGCGGGGCAGTCGATTATATCCTGAAACCGTTCAGCAAAGAAGAATTGCAGGCCAGGGTCAAGGTACATGTTCAGCTTAAGAAAACCCAGGAAGAATTGATCAGGGCAAAAGAACTGGCAGTAGTTGCAGCAAAGGCAAAGTCGTTATTTTTAGCCAACATGTCGCATGAAATCCGAACCCCCATGAACGGTATTATGGGAATGATCGATATGTTTTATCAAACAAAACTCGATAAAAAACAAAAGGAATATTTAAAAATTATCGATGTTTCATCCGAAAATCTGCTTTGTATTATCAACGACATTCTGGACTTCTCAAAAATTGAAGCCGGACAAATAGAATTCGAATCGATTAATTTTAATGTTCATGACGAGGTGGATGAGGTATTGAAGATCCTATCGTTTAAAGCAAAAGAAAAAAATCTGACTCTGCAATACGATGTACCTGACGATATACCTAAAGTCTTGGTAGGCGATCCGGTAAGATTAAAACAAATACTCACCAACCTTGCAAACAATGCCATTAAGTTTACAAATGAAGGAAGCATTCAGGTCTACGTCGAATTACTCGATACAAACGAAAGGATTACAAAACTTAAGTTTCGCGTTGCTGATACTGGCGTAGGTATTACTGAAGAAGGTAAAACGCGTCTATTCAAATCTTTTTCGCAATCCGATGCTTCAATTACCAGGAAATATGGAGGCACAGGACTGGGACTTGCCATTTCAAAAAATCTAACCGAGATGATGAATGGTGAGATAGGAGTCGAAAGCGAACCTGGAAAAGGATCAACATTCTGGTTTACAGCCGAATTTGTCAGTTCATCAGAAAAAGAAGTTATCGAGGAAGCAAAAAAAATGATTAAATCGGGAACCAACCAAAAAGCACTCTCGATTCTTGTTGCTGAAGATAACGCAATAAATCAAAGAGTTGCAAGATTTAATCTCGAACGCTTTGGTCATACCGTTGAAATTGCCGAAAACGGAGTCGAAGCTATTGACAAATACAGGAAAGGTAATTATGATCTTATTTTTATGGATATCCAAATGCCTGAAATGGATGGGCTAGAAGCCACACAGGAAATACGAAAAATCGAAATAAATAAACTGCCAGGCAAAGGGACTCCCATTGTTGCTATGACCGCAAATACAATGAAGGGTGACCGTGAAAAATTCCTGGAAACAGGCATGAACGATTACATCAGTAAGCCTTTTAAAGCCGATCAGCTTTTTGCCTTACTCGAGCGAATTATTAAACAAAAAGAAAACTTTTAAAACGTATTAGAATGGCCACCGTCGACAATATACCCAATTGGGCAAACAAACGAATTCTTATAGTTGAAGATACCGAAACGAGCAACCTGTTTTTTCTTCATGCTTTTAAACAAACCCACGCCGAACTTATCTATGCAGAATCAGGAGATGAAGCAATAGAACTTATTACACAGGATAAAGATCATATTATCGATATCATTCTTATGGACATTAATATTCCGGTTTTGAACGGTTTAATAGCCACCTCGGAAATTAAAAAAATGCGCCCCGATTTACCTATTATTATCCAGACTGCTTATACAAACGATTATAACGATGAAGATGCCTTTGCTGCGGGCTGCGATGCTTTTATTGTTAAACCAATAAGGCTTAATGTGTTGTACGATTCTGTGGCAAGATTTTTAGACTAAATCCTATCTGATCATTTACGAAATCACCCCCGATCCAATTAATTCTTCGCCCTTATAAAAAGCAGCAAATTGCCCGGCAGTAATTCCCCTTTGCTTTTCTTTAAAGAGTATAAAAAGTCCGTTTGTCCTTTTTAGTAACCGGGCCTGTTGCAGCGCCTGACGATATCTAATCCTCACTAATAATTCAATATCATCACCATCTGTCATACTCTTATCGGGCCTTATCCAATGAATCTCCTCATTCCTGATCATAAGTGCCCGGCGGTTTAATCCTGGATGATTGTGACCCTGACCTGTGTACACAATATTTTTTTCTGTATCGATTGCCAGAACAAACAATGGTTCTTCTTTTCCTCCTACATTTAATCCCTTTCGCTGGCCAATTGTATAAAAATGAGCTCCGTTATGTTCTCCAACTTCCGTCCCGTTTTTTGGAAAATAATAATAGGGTCTGGCTATTTTCCGTAAAAGTTCATCATCAGGATACGAATCGTACGAAACATCAGTACGTTTAAGATACAAGTCTGCATTTTTATCAATTTCTATTATCCTGCCCTTTTTTGCTTCAAGTTTTTGTTGAAGAAATGTAGGAAGATCAACCTTTCCGACAAAGCAAATTCCCTGTGAATCTTTTCGTTCGGCAGTGGCCAGATTTAAAGATGAAGCTATTTCACGTACTTCGGGTTTTTCCAAATCGCCTATCGGGAACATGGCCATCTTCAACTGTTCCTGCGACAGTTGGCACAAGAAATAACTCTGATCTTTGTTTTTATCAGCTCCTGCTAATAGTTGGTAAAAAACGTGGCCATTAATTTTGATTTCTGATTTTCTGCAATAGTGTCCGGTTGCAACTTTATCGGCGCCTAATTTCCGGGCAGCATCGATAAAAACATCAAACTTAATCTCGCGGTTACAAAGAACATCAGGATTTGGAGTCCGCCCTTTTTGGTATTCAGAAAACATATAATCGACAACCCGGGTACTGTACTCCTTGCTGAGATCAACAGTGTGAAAAGGAATATCAAGTTTTCTGGCAACCAGTTGGGCAAAAACGACATCATCAACAGAAGGACAGTCTCCTTCTAACAAGCCGGTTGTATCGTGCCAGTTTTTCATAAATAAACCGATCACATTATAGCCCTGGTTCTTTAAAACATAGGCTGCTACACTTGAATCTACTCCACCCGACAGACCAATAACAACTGTTTCCATCTTCAATAAAATATTGTACAAAGATACTGACTGGATTAATTAGCAAGCAGTAAAGGTTAAAATTTGCCTTTATCTGATGATTAAATTAGCAATGGTAAGCTTTTCCTGATTAAAGTTCCTGCTCGTTAATTCCTTGCCAAATCATATCTTTCAATTGCTTAATTCCCTGGCCTGTAATTGATGAAATGAACAGATACGGAATGTCCGGCAAGTCTAGTTCAATTTCTTCCATTAACTCATCGTCGAGCATATCCGACTTTGAAATTGCTAACAATCGGCCCTTATCCAATAATTCAGGATTATATTGCTCCAACTCGTTTAGTAAAATTTTGTACTCATTGTGGATATTATCTGAATCGGCGGGTATCATAAACAGCAATATTGAATTTCGCTCTATATGTCGCAGAAACCTTATTCCAAGACCTTTCCCCTCATGTGCTCCTTCGATAATTCCGGGAATATCAGCCATAATAAATGATTTATGATCATGATATTGCACAATTCCAAGATTTGGGACAAGTGTTGTAAAAGGGTAATCGGCAATTTTAGGTTTGGCTGCCGATACCACAGAAAGCAGTGTGGATTTTCCTGCCGAAGGAAAACCGACAAGACCAACATCGGCAAGTACCTTAAGTTCAAGAATAAACCAACCTTCTAAACCATCTTCGCCAGGTTGTGAATATCTGGGTGTCTGATTTGTTGACGATTTGAAATGCGTATTTCCAAGTCCTCCCCTACCACCCTTGGCAATAATTTTTTGTTCATTTTCAGAAGTTATTTCGAAAAGTACATCTCCCGATTCGAAATCTTTGGCAACCGTGCCCAACGGAACATCAATAACAACATCCTTGCCCTGCGCCCCTGTTTTATTGTTCCCTGACCCATTTTGCCCGTTTTCGGCCCTGACATGCTTTCGGTATTTCAGGTGAAGCAAGGTCCAGAATTGCTTGTTTCCACGAAGTATAATATGTGCCCCACGGCCACCATCGCCACCGTCAGGACCTCCTTTGATTGTTTTATTATCGCGATACAAATGAGTTGATCCGGCACCTCCTTTTCCCGACCGGCAGAAGATTTTTACATAATCAACAAAGTTTTTATCTGACATGCCTGAATACGTTTTCAATTTGCTTCGATAACCTGTCGAAGACTGCATCAACACCTCCAATACCGTCAACCTTTGCACATTTGTTTTGTTTCGTATAATATTCTGCTACCGGTTTGGTTTTGTTTTCATACTCCTCGAGCCTGTCGATAATAATTTCTGTACTCAGATCATATTTTCTGGCCCTGTCAGTTTTTCCCCGGGCCGACAGTCGCTTAATCAACTCAAGTATAGGAACATCAATATTAATCATCACCGAAACAGATGAATTCATTTTTTGTAATAAACCGTCGAGGATATATGCCTGAACATAGGTACGGGGAAATCCTTTAAAAATAAAACCTCGTGCCTGGTGATTCTGATAAATAATTTGCTCGATTAGTCGTATGGCTATTTCATCGGGAACAATGGCTCCTTTATCCATGTATGGTGCAGCTTCTTTTCCTATCTGTGTGTTGTTTTTAAGTTCTTTCCGTAACATGGCACCGGTTGAAATATAAACCAGGTTATGTTTTTTGGCAAGCATTAATCCTTGTGTGCCTTTGCCTGCTCCCGGAGGACCATACAAGACAATATTCATCAATACCTTTTTCAGCGAGTTTTCAATTGCACCGGTAAGTTTTGCAAAAATATCCTCAACTTTGCCAAGTCCGTTAATCGACTGAAATAATCCTTTCTCCTTATAAAATCCTGCTACCCGGGCAGTTTTAGTTTCGTATTCCTTTAACCTTACATTGATTACCTCCTCGGTATCGTCTTTCCGGTTCTCGGTTTTAGCCCTGTTCAGCAATCGCTTTTTTAAAACATCAACGGGTACCTCCAGGCTTAGCATGCAAGTTAATGATGTATTCAATTTAAATAATAATCCTTCAAGTATATAAGCCTGAACAAATGTTCGTGGAAATCCATCGAACAAAAAACCACCTGCATTGGTATTACTCACAATTTTCTTTTCAATTATCCTGACAATTATTTCATCATCAACCAATCCACCCCTTTCAATAACATCCTTGGCCATTAATCCAATCTCAGAACCTTCTTCTATTTCGGCCCGGAGAATATCACCGGTTGATATATAAACCAGGTTGAATTTCTCGATTAATAATTTCGACTGTGTTCCCTTTCCTGCTCCGGGAGGGCCAAATAGTGCAATGTTCAACATAGTTACTCAGGTATTAGATTAATTTTTGTTTTAGTTTATGCAGGAAGACCCTGGTCAGCTATTTGTGTTTGGTCGTCCAATTTTTGCATTTATTCGATTGTTATTATTCTACAACTGTATAAATATCTTCAAGATTTCTACCAAAGCCATTGTAATCCAAACCATAACCGATAATAAAATCGTTTGGGATCTCCATGCCAATATAATCGATAGGAATATTTTTCTGAAAGGCATCGGGTTTAAATAGGAATGTGGCAATTTTTATAGTGGATGGTTCGTAACCAATCAATTGCCTGATAATATTATCGAGCGTAAATCCGGTATCAACAATATCTTCTAAAATCACGACAGTTTTTCCCTTAATATCCTCGTTAATACCAATCAGGCGTTTTACATTTCCTGAGGTCATTGTTCCCTGGTACGAGGCAACTTTAAGAAATGTAATCTGGCAATCGAATGTAATTCTTTTAAATAAATCGGATGCAAACATAAATGCACCATTTAAAATTCCCATAAAAATAACATCCTCGCCCTTGAGATCAGCATTTATCCGATCGGCCATCATTTTAATTCTTTCCTGTATTTCAGATGATTTGATTGATATTTCAAATTCCTTGTCTAAGATTTTTACACGTTGCATTAGTATGTATTTTTGCCATTTTAAGTATATTGCGAAAATACTAATAAATGATAAATGGCAAAGGAAGCAATGAAGTAATAGAATGATTATTTCGGGATTTTGTTTCTTTACCACGAAATTAATTTTTAATACTAACAGCAAATTAGAGAAAATGAATCATCCATGATAATGAAATTAACATACATGGATGAATAAAAGTCAGAGATTAAGAAATAACCGTGTCGATGGAGATAGGATGATCCATCTGACCCTTAAAAATTAAACTGTAAACAGATGAAACCTCTTGTAAGTGTAATTATGGGCAGTACATCGGACTGGCCAGTGATGGAAAAAGCAGCTAAACAATTAAACGATTTTCAAATTCCGTTCGAGATTAATGCTTTGTCGGCACACAGGACCCCCGAAAAAGTGGAGGAGTTTGCGAAAAACGCTGAGAAGCGGGGAATAAAGGTTATAATAGCCGCAGCCGGTATGGCCGCTCACCTTCCAGGTGTAATTGCCTCTATGACTCCATTGCCAATAATTGGTGTTCCAATAAAATCATCGTTCGAGGGAATGGATGCAATGCTTGCCATTGTTCAGATGCCTCCGGGTATTCCTGTCGCTACTGTTGCATTAAACGGTGCCCAAAACGCAGCAATCCTGGCAGCTCAAATTTTGGCCAATGGTGACGATGAAATTGCTCAAAAAGTAAAAGACTTTAAGGATAATCTCAAGGGCAAAATCATTAAAGCTAATGAGGAATTAGCTCAAAAATCGTTTGATTACAAAACCAATTAATGATTTCAGCTAGAATTCTTTGAAATGAATTTTATGTCCTGATTAAATCTGCATGTATGATAAAATTTAAATTGATATTCCTGTTAATCATTGCCGGTAGCCTTACGGTTATTGCAGGCAATGATAACTTTCCTGTTGGATCGCGACAAGCAGCCATGGGAAATGCAGCAGTAATGAAAGCCGACCTGTGGTCGTTGTGGCATAATCAGGCCGGTCTTGGTTTTATCAATTCACCAGTGTTTGGTATACATTACGAAAATAAATTCATTGTAAAAGAAAATGGGTATCAGGCATTTGGATTGGCCGTTCCCTCAAAATACGGGACAATCGGATTAGCAATTTCGTACTTTGGATACAAACTTTACAATGAAAAGAAATTCGGACTTGCATATTCCCGTGCTTTCGGCGAAAGATTCTCCTTTGGTTTTCAGATAGATTACCTGCACACACACATCGATCAGGAATATGGTGATAAGGGAGTTGCAATTTTTGAGGCAGGGATAATGGCAGAAGTAGTTACAAATCTGTTTGTTGGTGCACATACCTATAATCCAACACATACTAAACTGGCAAATTACGACCACGAACGAATTCCAACAATTTACCGTTTTGGTTTGGGATATTCAATAGCTGGTAAAGCATTTCTGGCAATTGAATATGAAAAGGATATCGATTTTGATCCACGTATTAAGTCAGGAATTGAATATAACGCTATCGATAAATTTTACCTGCGGGCCGGAATTGCAACCAAACCATTGGAAAACACCTTTGGACTTGGTTACGAATTTGGAAACATAAAAGCCGATATAGCCTTTACCAACCACATCGATACCGGACTGGGCTTAACCCCTCACTTTTCGATGTTGTACTCGTTGTAAAAAAAGATGAAAAGAATCTTATCCTTCCTGATCGTAATTATTGTACCTGCAGTATTTTATGCTCAGGAAGGGGCTGATGTGGTATCTTTTTCGGTCGAGGAAATTTATGAGCAGCTTGCCGCCGAAGCCGATGATGATATCGATCTTACAGTTTTGTTGGAAGACCTGTATTATTTTGCTGAAAATCCAATCAATTTAAATAAGGCAACACGAAGCCGACTACAAAAACTTCCTTTCCTGAATGAAACACAAATCCAGGGGATATTGGATTACCCTGCTTTAAACGGTCCTTTTTTGTCGATATATGAACTTGGATTGATACCTGGGATTGATATAATTACCATTCAACGACTTCTGCCGTTTGTTACTCTTTCAGAAACAAAAGAGCCTGAGAAAATTTCGTTTCCATCAATCATACATTACGGAAAACATGAACTGATGCTAAGGTACCAACAGGTACTTGAAGATCAGGAAGGATACAAACCTTTGAGCGATTCGCTGCTTGAATTGTCGCCGAATTCAAGATATTTGGGCAGCCCGGGAAAATTTTACACGAGATATAAGTTCCGGTACAGCGATAATATTTCCGTCGGATTTACCGGAGAGAAAGATGCAGGTGAGGAATTTTTCAAAGGCACACAAAAGCAGGGATTTGATTTTAACTCGGCCCATTTTTTTTATCAGAATAATGGAATAATTAAGCAAATTGCTGTTGGAGATTTTCATGCCCAGTTTGGACAGGGATTAATACTATGGTCAGGGTACTCGTTTGGGAAATCGCTTGAGAACATTACACTTGCTGAGCGCATTAACCAGGGTATAAGGCCATATACTTCGACTGATGAAAACAATTTTTTCAGAGGTGTGGCCACAACCATCGGATGGGATAAACTAAAGCTGACCACCTTTTATTCAACAAAATATATCGATGGAAATAAGATCATAACCGATACCATTAACAACGAGGAACAGTTTTACATATCAGCATTCCAGGAAACCGGCATCCATGCAACCCGTGGCGAAATATTAGACCGGCATTCGGTAAAGGAGGATGTAATTGGGGCAAGTCTTCAGTTTGCTTCAAACAAATCGAAGTTAGCCCTAAACTATGCCTATGCCAGGTATAATACGAACCTCCATCGAAATATCCAACCCTACAACCAATTTTATTTCCAGGGAGATGAACTTTCAAATTTAAGCCTGTCGTACAGGTTTAAACTTTGGCGATTAAACCTGTTTGGCGAGACCGCTTTAAACGACAGTTTAATATTTGCGGGTATCAACGGATTTAGTGTAAACATAGGTTCATCTGCTTCGCTTGTAATAATTAACCGATTTTACCCGGCCAGATTTTATGCCATAAAATCAAATAGTTTTGGCGAAAAGCAAAACACCCAAAACGAAAACGGTACATACATAGCATTCGAGTTTTCACCTGCCTCAAGCATGAAGCTTACATGTTGGTTCGATACATATCGTTTCCCATGGCTGCGATATGGAGTTGATGCTCCCTCGAAAGGTTATGAGTATGCCATGCAGGTAAATTATTTCCACAATCAGACATTTCAAATATATTCAAGATACCGGTTCGAATTATCGGAACAATCGCCTAATAATGATTATGCATCAACATCTGGTTTAGAATCTTTCGAAAAACAAAATATCCGGTTGCATATACAGTACCAGTTTACTGATGCTGTAAGATTTAAAAACCGGATCGAATATACACAAGTAAGTAGTCCCGAAGGCCGGGATGACGGTTGGTTAATGTATCAGGATATTTCATATTCCTTCAGTGAAATTGCTTTAAAACTATATGCAAGGTATGCCATCTTCGATACCAACAACTGGAACTCCCGTGTTTATGCCTATGAAAATGATGTATTATATGCCTTCTCGGTACCGGCCATGTACTCAAAAGGATCACGCACATATTTTATGCTGAAATATTCTTTGGGCAGAAATATTGATGCATGGGCCCGGATTTCAAAGACTACTTATACGGATAAAAATGAAATCGGCTCAGGCCTTTCAGTGATTAATGGAAACACCAAAACTGAAGTAAAACTTATGGTAAGAATGAGGTTTTAGATTTTTTACAATTGATTGTAGCAATTGTATGTTGCAACACCAAATTGGATATGTCAATAAATATTTATTGACTATTTTGAATTAAACTGCCTCACATAAAACATTAACAGGACTAATTCTCATTAGTTATTTTGTATACCATTACTGAGTTACCTCCACCATAGGTATACTTACCCTGAGAGGTTACTATTAGCAACTGGTTGTTATGATCAATTGCCATTCCTACGGGAAAGGAATCAGCATCAATACTTGAAACTATCTTCATACTTTTTGATTCAATCACAACAATTTTACTTTCATTATTAACGGCTGCAAAAATTAATTCTCCATCATTACTTATAGAGATTGTCCTTACTCCTTTTCCAACATAACAACTTTTCCAATCAACAAAACTTTTATAAGGCTTGTTTCTTCCAAATTTGATCAAACTATCAACATTACATCTCTGAACATAGCCTGAAATATTTGTGCTTATATACAACTGGTTTTTAAATATTTCAAGATGTCTGATATTGGCATGCATTCCAAAGACAGTTCCTAAATAGGAAAAATTCTCCATATCAAATATTGCAATTCCTCCTCCTCCCATTCTTCCTACTAATAAATGTTTACTATCTTGAGTGAATACTGTACCCCTTAGACAATATCCACATCCATGATCTCGATCTACTTTTTCTTCCTGATTAAAATTAAACTTTAGTTGCTTTTCCACCACGTAATGTTCGACATACTTAAAATCGAATATGTTTTCACTGCTTATATCGATTATTCCAACTGTGTTATCTCCCCAATGTGTAACAGCAACGTACTTATTATCAGGCGAGCATGCAATCATTTTTGGTAAGGGAGCTGTGGGCATAACCCGTACTATTGAATCGCTTTTTGTATCAATTATTGCAACAGCAGAAATATCGATTGCATTTTTATCAAAACTACGTCTATAATATGTAACCCATAAGTATCTCTGATTATGAGAAAAACATGATTCTACCGGTTTACCATTAAATATATTATAATTACTGTCTTTTGTAATAAATTCATAATCGAACAGAGTAGTATCAATAAATAAATTTGATTCTGTATTAGAAAAATTATGTTTAATTATTTTATTAAATGACAAATTATTCAGATCATAAACACTAGTAGCATAACCTTCAAGAGAATTAATATA
>CAYLZH010000043.1:4775-23325 GCA_964388245.1 uncultured Bacteroidales bacterium | reverse complement strand
GTTCTTTGCAAAGTGTGAATGCTTTTTTTTTGTGCTTAATCGAAAGCACAGTTTAAAAGCTAAACAACTGTAAACAAGCCTTTTAAAACGATTCAAGTTGCGATTTGAATCGATTTGGCATTTATGCCGACGTAGCTCAGGGGTAGAGCGCTTCCTTGGTAAGGAAGAGGTCATGGGTTCAATTCCCATCGTTGGCTCAAACAGAAAAGCATTTAAAAAAGAATAATAATTAAACTAATAGAAATTAAGTTATGGCTAAAGAAAAATTTGATAGGTCGAAGCCTCACGTAAACATCGGCACTATCGGTCATGTTGACCATGGAAAAACTACCTTAACCGCTGCTATAACAATGGTTTTAGCAAAGCAAGGTTTATCGGAAATTAAATCTTTTGACGCAATTGATAATGCACCTGAAGAAAAAGAAAGGGGTATTACAATTAATACTGCTCACGTTGAGTATCAGACAGCAAACCGTCACTACGCTCACGTTGACTGTCCTGGTCACGCTGATTACGTAAAAAACATGGTTACAGGTGCTGCCCAAATGGATGGCGCCATTATAGTTGTTGCAGGTACTGATGGCCCTATGCCTCAAACCCGCGAGCATATCCTTCTTGCACGTCAGGTAAATGTACCTAAACTTGTTGTATTTATCAACAAGGTTGACATGGTTGACGATGAGGAACTTCTCGAACTTATCGAAATGGAAGTCCGCGAATTGTTAGACTTCTATGAATTCGATGGCGATAATACCCCTGTTATTTATGGATCTGCATTAGGAGCAATGAATGCAGAACCAAAGTGGGAAGAAAAAATTGTTGAATTAATGGAACATGTTGACACCTGGATACCTATACCTCCACGTGACAACGAAAAACCATTCTTAATGCCGGTCGAAGACGTATTCTCAATTACTGGTCGTGGAACAGTTGCCACTGGTAGAATTGAAACTGGAATTATCAATTCGGGCGACGAAGTAAACTTAATTGGATTAGGTGCTGAAGGACGCAAGACAGTTGTTACAGGAGTTGAAATGTTCCGTAAAATTCTTGATCGCGGTGAAGCTGGTGATAACGTAGGGTTATTATTACGTGGTGTAGACAAGAAAGAAATAAAGCGTGGAATGGTAATTGCATGGCCAGGATCAATCAAACCTCATACAATATTCAAAGCTGAAGTGTATGTATTGAAGAAAGAAGAAGGTGGACGTCATACACCATTCCATAACAATTATCGTCCACAGTTCTATCTCCGTACACTTGATGTTACCGGTGAAATTAAACTTCCTGAAGGTGTTGAAATGGTAATGCCAGGCGATAATGTAACAATCAATGTAAACCTTATTTATCCGGTAGCATGTAATGTTGGATTACGTTTTGCTATCCGCGAAGGTGGCCGAACAGTTGGTGCAGGCCAGATTATCGAAGTAATGGACTAAGATACAACAACAAAAATATATGGAAAGATGCTTCGGCAAGGGTCACTTTGCCGAGCTTCTTTTTATAAAAACACGGGTGTAGCTCAATTGGTAGAGCAGTGGTCTCCAAAACCAAAGGTTGAGAGTTCGATTCTTTCCACCCGTGCCAAGCAGAAGCACAAAACAATGAAAATAAAAGCTTACATAGAAGAAACATACAACGAATTAGTTAATAAAGTAACCTGGCCAACCTGGGCTGAACTTCAGAATAGTGCAGTTGTTGTAATGGTAGCTTCATTGATTATTGCACTTGTTGTTGCGCTTATGGACGCATCGTTCCGCAATCTAATGCAATTGATTTACGGATTGTTCTACTAATCGTTTAAAACGGTCGCAATTAAGATGGGAGATACTGACAAAAAATGGTATGTTGTTCGGGCCATAGGCGGCAAAGAGAACAAAGTAAAGGAATATATCGAAAACGAAATTTCCCGTCTTAAACTTGACGATTTTGTATCGCAGGTACTTATACCAAAAGAGAAGATATACCAAATAAGAAAGGGAAAAAAAATAAGCAAGGAACGAAACTTTTTTCCTGGATATATTCTCATTGAAGCAGCATTAGTAGGAGAAATTCCACATATCATCAGAAACATACCAAACGTTATAGGTTTTCTTGGAACCGAAAAAGGAGGAGATCCTACTCCAATAAGAATGGCTGAAGTTAACCGTATTCTTGGGAAAGTAGACGAATTAGCCGAAAGTGATGAAGAATTGAATATCCCATTCTATGTGGGTGAACCTGTGAAAGTAATCGACGGACCATTTAACAGTTTTAGTGGGATTATCGAAGAAGTAAATGAAGAAAAGAAGAAACTTAAAGTAATGGTAAAAATCTTTGGTAGGAAAACACCTCTCGAACTCAGCTTTATGCAAGTTGAAAAAGAATAGAACAACTGGTGACCTGCCTAAGAGATCAATAATACAAACAGTATACGATGGCAAAAGAAGTAGAAGGATTAATTAAATTACAAATTAAAGGTGGAGCCGCAAATCCATCGCCTCCTGTTGGGCCGGCTTTAGGAGCCAAGGGAGTAAATATTATGGAGTTCTGCAAGCAGTTTAACGCAAGAACCCAGGAAAGTGCGGGAAAAGTGCTGCCTGTAATCATTACTGTTTATAAAGACAAATCATTTGACTTTATAATCAAGCGGCCACCTGTAGCAGTACAAATTCTGGAACAAGCAAAAATCAAATCCGGTTCGGCTGAACCAAACAGGAACAAAGTTGCAACCATAACGTGGGATCAGGTTAAGATTATTGCTGAAGATAAAATGCCTGATTTAAACGCATTTAAAATTGAATCAGCCATGCGTATGGTTGCAGGAACTGCACGCAGTATGGGTATAATCGTTAAGGGTGAGTTCCCAAGTGCTTAATTTAAAGAGATTAGTAAATCATGGCTAAATTGACGAAAAAACAAAAAACAGCATATGCTAAGATCGACGCTCTGAAAAGCTATTCAATATCAGAAGCTGCAGAACTGGTCAAAGAGGTAAGCTTTACAAAGTTTGATGCCTCGGTCGATATGGATGTGCGCCTCGGCGTAGACCCCCGAAAAGCCAACCAAATGGTAAGGGGAATTACAACTTTACCACATGGCACAGGTAAAGAAAAGAAAGTTCTTGTAATGTGCACACCAGACAAAGAACAAGAAGCCTCAGATGCAGGAGCCGATTACGTAGGCCTCGACGAATATGTTCAGAAAATTAAAGATGGATGGACAGATGTCGACGTTATTATTACAATGCCACCGGTTATGGGAAAAGTTGGACAATTGGGACGTATTCTCGGCCCCAGGGGTTTAATGCCCAACCCAAAAAGTGGTACTGTAACAATGGAAATTGGCAAGGCTGTAAAAGAGGTTAAATCTGGAAAAATTGATTTTAAAGTAGATAAATACGGAATAATTCACGCTTCCATTGGTAAAGTTTCATTCAACAAAACACAAATAATTGAAAACGCCAAAGAATTAATCAGTACTATTCTTAAATTGAAGCCTACGGCTGCAAAAGGTACCTATGTTAAAAGTATCTATCTCTCAAGTACCATGAGCCCGGGGATACAAATAGATACCAAATCTATTGATTAAAGTTTTTATTTGAAAACGATTAAGTAGCATGAAACGCGAAGAAAAAGATGCAATAATTGAGAATATCGTTGACCAAATAAAAATCAACAATCATTTTTATTTAACCGATATCGGAGATCTGAATGCTGAAGAAACAAGTAATTTGCGCCGTCAGTGTTTCAAAAACGGCATTAAATTACTGGTTGTAAAAAACACACTTTTCAGTAAAGCATTAGAGAAATCCGAAGGTGAATATAATGAATTGCTTGATGTTTTAAAAGGCCCAACAGCAGTAATGTTTACTGAACAGGGTAATGCACCTGCAAAACTCATAAAGGAATTTCGGAAAACAAATGAAAAGCCAATATTAAAGGCTGCCTATGTTGAGGAATCAATTTATGTAGGTGATGATATGTTAGAAACACTTGCCTCAATCAAATCGCGCGAAGAGTTAATTGCAGATATAGTTCTGTTGTTACAATCGCCGGCAAAGAGTGTTATCTCTTCATTACAATCAGGAGCAAATATCCTACATGGAGTTCTCGAAACAATTGCAGAAAAAGACAATTAAAACTAGTTTAAATTATTATTAAAAAAATAGAAAAATGGCAGATTTAAAAGCATTTGCAGAACAATTGGTTAACTTAACTGTTAAGGAAGTAAACGAATTAGCAGGCATCCTCAAAGACGAGTATGGAATTGAGCCGGCAGCAGCAGCTGTAGTAGCAGGACCTGCAGCAGGAGACGAAGCAGCAGCAGTTGAAGAAAAAACTGAATTTGATGTTATCTTAACATCAGCAGGAGGCGCAAAACTTCAAATTGTTAAGTTGGTTAAGGAATTAACCGGACTTGGTCTGAAAGAAGCGAAAGGTGTTGTCGATTCAGCACCTGGTCCAATAAAAGAAGGTGTTCCAAAAGATGAAGCTGAAGCATTAAAAGCAAAACTTGAAGAAGCAGGAGCAGAGGTTGAACTTAAATAAAAGGCAACACCAAATAGAAAGGTATTATGGGTTTAGTCCCGATTTAATCGGGATTAAGCCTTTTTGTTGTTATATAATAGTTTAACAAAATCATTGAATCCATGTCTTCAACTAATCGAATAAGCTTTTCATCAGCACAAAATAAATTAGATTATCCCGATTTTCTTGAAATTCAATTAAAATCATTTACCGAATTTTTTCAGCTCAATACTACACCTGAGCAAAGGAGGAAGGAAGGATTAAACCAGGTTTTTAGCGAGAATTTTCCCATTTCTGATACAAGGAACAATTTTGTCCTCGAATTCATCGATTATTATATTGATCCTCCCAGGTATACCATCGAAGAATGTATCGAACGCGGATTGACCTATAGTGTACCATTAAAGGCCAAACTAAAACTTTACTGTACCGATCCGGAGCATGAAGATTTCGATACAGTTATCCAGGATGTTTTTCTGGGTACGGTGCCATATATGACCCCCAAAGGTACTTTTGTAATAAATGGAGCAGAAAGAGTTGTAGTTTCCCAGTTACACCGGTCGCCAGGCGTTTTCTTCGGACAAAGCCTACATGCAAACGGCACCAAGCTTTATTCGTCGAGGATAATTCCATTTAAAGGATCGTGGATGGAATTTGCCACTGATATTAATGCAGTGATGTATGCTTATATCGATCGGAAAAAGAAACTTCCGGTCACCACGCTGCTTCGTGCAATAGGCTACGAAAGCGATAAAGAAATTCTTGAAATATTCGATCTAGCCGACGAAGTAAAAGTATCGAAAACAGGCCTTAAAAAAGTAGTAGGCAGAAAGCTCGCCGCCAGGGTGCTTAAATCCTGGGTCGAAGATTTTGTTGATGAGGATACCGGAGAAGTTGTGTCTATCGAACGGAATGTAGTAATAATCGACCGGGAAACTGTTATTGAAAGTGAACATATTGAATCTATTGTCGATTCCGGTTCAAAAACAATTCTTCTTCACAAAGAAAACCAAAACCTTTCAGATTATGCGATCATATACAACACCTTACAAAAAGATCCATGTAACTCTGAAAAAGAAGCTGTCCTTCACATCTACCGTCAGTTAAGAAACTCCGAGCCACCAGATGACGCCACTGCCAGGGATGTAATTGATAAGCTGTTCTTTTCCGATAAACGATACGATCTTGGTGAAGTTGGACGCTATAGAATTAACAAAAAGCTGGGACTTAGCACAGCGATGGATGTAAAAGTCCTCACAAAGGAAGACATTATTCAAATTATAAAATACCTGATTGAGCTGATTAATTCGAAAACCGATGTTGATGATATCGATCACCTCAGTAACAGGCGTGTACGAACAGTTGGTGAACAGTTGGCAAATCAGTTTGGCGTTGGTCTGGCAAGAATGGCAAGAACAATTCGTGAACGTATGAATGTTCGCGACAATGAAGTATTTACACCAATCGACCTTATCAATTCGAAAACACTATCATCGGTAATTAACTCATTTTTCGGAACTAACCAGCTTTCCCAGTTTATGGATCAAACCAATCCTTTAGCCGAAATGACACACAAGCGTCGTATGTCAGCATTAGGACCGGGAGGTTTGTCAAGAGAAAGGGCAGGTTTCGAGGTACGTGATGTTCACTATACACACTACGGTCGCTTATGCCCGATTGAGACTCCTGAAGGACCAAATATTGGATTGATTTCATCACTTTGTGTATATGCAAAAATTAACAAACTTGGCTTTATTGAAACCCCATACCGGAACGTAGCTGAAGGACAAGTAAACCTTGATAATGAAGGAGTAATTTACCTGAGTGCCGAGGAGGAAGAAGCTAAGATTATTGCTCAGGCAAATGCTGTTGTCGACGACGATGGAAACTTTATCAACGACAAAGTAAAAGCCCGATACGAAGGGGATTTTCCACTGGTTGAAAATAACGAGGTCAACCTGAAAGATGTTGCACCTAACCAGATTGCTTCAATTGCCGCATCCCTAATCCCATTCCTCGAGCACGACGATGCAAACAGGGCCTTGATGGGGTCGAACATGATGAGGCAGGCTGTTCCATTGTTACAACCCGAAGCCCCTATTGTTGGTACAGGTATTGAGTCGACAACTGCCAAGGATTCCAGGATATTAATCATTGCTGAAGGCAACGGTGTTGTTGAATATGTTGATGCCAACGAAATTGTGATCCGTTACGAACGTAGCGAGGAAGAGCAATTTGTTTCTTTCAGCGAAAATACAAAACGTTACTATCTTCCCAAGTATAAAAAAACAAACCAGAACACATGCATCAACCTAAAACCGGTTGTCAAAAAAGGAGATCAGGTAATTGATGGACAAGTATTGTGTGAAGGATACGGAACAGAGGATGGCGAAATTGCACTTGGAAGAAACCTGAAAGTTGCATTTATGCCCTGGAAAGGATATAATTTTGAAGATGCAATTGTTATTTCTGAAAAGGTTGTGCGCGAAGACATTTTTACTTCGATTCATATTGATGAGTATGTCCTGGAAGTTCGTGACACAAAACGGGGGCTTGAAGAGTTAACCTCCGATATTCCGAACGTGAGCGAAGAAGCAACAAAAAACCTCGACGAAAACGGATTAATCCGTATTGGGGCTAATGTTCAGCCAGGCGATATTCTTATCGGAAAGATTACTCCAAAAGGGGAATCGGATCCATCGCCGGAAGAAAAGCTCTTGCGTGCAATTTTTGGAGATAAAGCCGGCGATGTGAAGGATGCTTCATTAAAAGCGCCTCCATCACTGCAAGGGGTAGTAATCGACAAGAAATTGTTTTCACGATCGGTTAAAGACAAAAAGATTAAGGCAAACGAAAAGCCCAAGATCGATAAAATTGATGAAATCTTTAATCAGCGAATATCAACTCTGAACAACAGGATGTTGGATAAACTTTTCTCGCTGGTAAATGGAAAAACATCACAAGGTGTAAAGAACTATTTTGCCGAGGATATTATTCCAAAAGGTGTTAAATTCACTCAGAAACTTCTTTCCGAAGTCGATTACCTGAATGTTAATCCAAACAAATGGACAACCGATAAGAACAAAAACGATCTGATTAAATCATTGCTTCATAATTATTTAATCAGATATAAGGAATACGAATCCGAAAACAAAAGGGAGAAGTACAACGTTACCATTGGTGACGAGCTACCAGCCGGTATTATCAAACTTGCAAAAGTTTATATCGCCAAAAAACGTAAGATTAAAGTTGGGGATAAGATGGCAGGGCGCCATGGAAACAAAGGAATTGTTGCCCGTATTGTCCGCGAAGAAGATATGCCATTCTTAGCTGATGGGTCTTCGGTTGATATTGTGCTGAATCCTTTAGGTGTGCCATCAAGGATGAATCTGGGTCAGATTTATGAAACTGTTCTTGGTTGGGCAGGAAAAGAACTTGGTCTGAAATTCGCCACACCTATCTTCGACGGTGCTTCGCTCGATCAAATAAATGAATACACCGACAAGGCAAATGTTCCCCGCTACGGTAAGACCTATCTGTACGATGGTGGTACCGGTGAAAAATTCGACCAGCCTGCAACCGTGGGTATAATTTACATGATTAAGCTTGGGCATATGGTTGATGATAAGATGCATGCCAGGTCGATAGGCCCGTATTCACTTATCACACAGCAACCCCTTGGTGGGAAAGCGCAGTTCGGCGGACAGCGATTCGGGGAAATGGAGGTTTGGGCTCTTGAAGCATTTGGAGCGTCACATATCCTTCAGGAAATTCTTACTGTTAAATCCGATGATGTCATTGGAAGGGCAAAAGCTTACGAAGCCATTGTAAAAGGAGATACCATGCCAACACCCGGCATACCTGAATCGTTGAATGTGTTACTTCACGAATTGAGGGGCCTGGGTCTGAGTGTAAACCTGGAATAAGCATACCTTGCTGATCTCCAGTGGATATTTTAATGATACAAAGCCGGATAAGGGCAAGTATCACAAATTATAATAGTAACTAATAATCACAAAATAATATGTCGTTCAGAAGGGATAACAAAGTAAAGAGCAATTTTACAAAAATCTCTATTGGTTTAGCCTCGCCAGAAGAAATACTCGAACGCTCGAGTGGCGAAGTATTAAAACCTGAAACAATTAATTACCGAACCTACAAACCGGAACGGGATGGATTGTTTTGCGAACGGATTTTTGGTCCTGTAAAAGATTATGAATGCCATTGTGGTAAATACAAACGAATACGGTATAAAGGAATCGTATGCGACCGTTGTGGAGTTGAAGTAACTGAGAAAAAAGTACGACGCGAACGTATGGGCCACATTGCCCTGGTAGTGCCTGTTGCACATATCTGGTATTTTAAATCATTACCAAACAAAATCGGATATTTGCTTGGACTTCCTACCAAGAAACTCGATACAATTATTTATTACGAACGGTATGTCGTAATAAATCCAGGGATTAAAACAGAAGACGGTGTTAATTATCTGGACTTCCTAACCGAGGAAGAATATCTTGATATTCTTGACACACTACCAAAAGATAACCAACTCCTCGACGACGACCATCCCGATAAGTTTATTGCCAATATGGGTGCAGAGGCACTGTATCAGCTTCTTGAAAGAATCGATTTGGACAATCTATCGTACACATTGCGGCACAAGGCCAACACAGAAACTTCACAGCAAAGAAAAAATGAAGCCCTTAAGCGCTTACAGGTTGTCGAAGCATTCAGGGCAAGCAAAAAAAGAAATAATCCAGAGTGGATGATCGTGAAGGTAGTGCCTGTTATCCCACCGGAATTAAGGCCCTTAGTGCCTCTCGATGGTGGCCGATTTGCTACATCCGACCTTAATGATCTTTATAGGAGGGTGATAATCAGAAACAACCGTCTAAAAAGGCTAATCGAAATAAAGGCTCCGGAAGTTATACTCAGAAACGAGAAGAGGATGCTTCAGGAAGCTGTGGATTCTTTGTTCGATAATTCAAGAAAAGTAAATGCTGTAAAAACCGATGCCAACAGGCCGTTGAAATCATTAAGCGATAGCCTGAAAGGCAAACAAGGCCGTTTCCGGCAGAATCTTCTGGGGAAAAGGGTCGATTATTCAGCACGTTCGGTAATTGTTGTCGGTCCGGAATTAAAGCTACATGAATGTGGCTTGCCTAAGGATATGGCCGCCGAACTTTATAAACCATTCATCATCAGAAAACTGATTGAACGCGGAATTGTAAAAACAGTTAAATCAGCTAAAAAAATCGTGGACAGGAAAGACCCGGTTGTATGGGATGTGTTGGAAAATGTACTTAAAGGACATCCGGTACTGCTTAACCGTGCTCCTACACTCCACCGTTTGGGGATTCAGGCATTCCAGCCAAAACTGATTGAAGGTAAAGCTATTCAGTTACACCCACTGGTATGTACTGCTTTTAATGCCGATTTCGATGGTGACCAGATGGCTGTTCACCTGCCATTAGGTAATTCCGCAATACTCGAAGCACAAATGCTTATGCTTGCTTCGCATAACATCCTTAATCCGGCTAATGGTGCTCCAATTACAGTTCCATCACAGGACATGGTACTCGGGCTTTATTATATTACCAAAGCACGAAAAGGAACTCCCGAATGGCCAATGAAGGGAGAAGAACTAGTTTTTTACTCTACAGAAGAAGCAGTAATTGCATTTAATGAGAAAAAAGTCGACCTGCACGCCATTATCAAAATAATGACTGATGATATTGTCGAAGGCAAGATTGTTAAAACTATTATCGAAACAACTGTAGGTCGAGTGCTGTTTAACCAGCATGTTCCTAAAGAAGTTGGTTTCATAAATGAAGTATTGACAAAAAAATCGCTTCGTGAAATTATTGGTAATGTGCTTAAAAAGACCGGAACTTCGTCTACTGCATTTTTCCTCGATGATATAAAACAACTTGGATATCAGATGGCCTTTAAAGGAGGTCTTTCCTTTAATCTTGATGATGTTATCGTGCCAAACGAAAAGATCGAAATGGTTGATGATGGATATCTGCAGGTGGACGAGGTACTTGCCAATTACAATATGGGATTTATCACCAATAATGAAAGATATAATCAGATTATTGATATTTGGACCCATACCAATGCCAAGCTCACACAAACTCTTATGCTTCAGCTATCTTCAGATAACCAGGGATTTAATCCTGTTTACATGATGCTGGACTCCGGAGCAAGGGGATCGAAAGAGCAGATTCGTCAGCTTTCGGGAATGAGGGGCCTGATGGCTAAACCACAGAAATCAGGATCGACAGGATCAGAAATTATCGAGAATCCGATTCTTTCTAATTTTAAGGAAGGATTATCGGTTCTTGAGTATTTTATTTCGACTCACGGTGCACGGAAAGGTCTGGCAGATACCGCACTGAAAACAGCCGATGCCGGTTATCTTACACGTCGTTTAGTTGATGTATCGCAGGATGTAATTATCAGTAGCGACGATTGTGGAACTTTACGTGGACTGATTGCAACTGCCCTGAAGAATCAGGACGATGTAGTTGAAACTTTATACGACAGGATTCTTGGCCGTACCACCGTACATGATGTATATGATCCACATAGTGGAGATTTAATCATCAAAGCAGGAGAAGAGCTTACTGAGGAGATTTGCAGTTATATTGAGGAATCCCCGATCGAACAGGTCGAAATCCGATCGGTATTAACCTGTGAAGCTAGAAGGGGTGTATGCGCCAAATGTTACGGCCGTAACCTGGCAACCGGGAGAATGGTACAACGGGGCGAAGCCGTAGGAGTTATTGCTGCACAATCGATTGGTGAACCTGGAACTCAGTTAACACTTCGTACATTCCACGTTGGAGGTACTGCATCGAATATTACTGCCGATTCGAGTATTACAGCTAAGTATGATGGTATTGCAGATATTGATGAATTGCGTACTGTCACCAGTGTTGATGAAAACGGAAATAAGATAGAAATAGTAATTGGCCGTCTGGCAGAACTCAGGATTATTGATAAAAATACCAATATCACACTTACCTCACATCCAATTCCATACGGTGCAAAACTGTATATCAAAAATGGTGTTGAAGTGAAAAAAGATACCTTGATATGCGAGTGGGATCCATATAATGCTGTAATTATTTCTGAAGCCAGTGGTGTTATTCAATTCTCAAATTTGATTGATGGTATAACCTACAAAGAAGAATCAGACGAACAAACCGGTTTTAAAGAAAAAGTTATAATTGAAACCCGTGACAAAACCAAGAACCCTGAAGTTCATATTATTGGTGAAGACGAGCAGGTGTTTAAATCTTACAACCTCCCGGTTGGCGCCCACGTAGTTATTCAGGAAGGCGAAAGTGTCACGACCGGACAGGTCCTCGTTAAAATTCCTCGGGCAGTTGGGAAATCAGGCGATATTACAGGTGGTCTCCCACGTGTTACCGAGCTGTTCGAAGCAAGGAATCCATCGAATCCTGCTGTTGTTTCCGAAATTGATGGTGAAATTGCCTTTGGAAAGATCAAGCGTGGTAATCGAGAAATTATTGTTACATCTAAAACCGGGGAAATTAAAAAATACCTTGTTCCACTTTCAAAGCAAATCCTTGTACAGGCCAATGATTATGTAAAGGCCGGAACTCCTTTATCAGATGGAGCCACTACCCCTGCTGACATACTTGCTATTAAAGGGCCCACAAAGGTTCAGGAATATATTGTAAATGAAGTCCAGGAAGTATATCGTTTGCAGGGTGTAAAAATCAACGACAAACACTTTGAAGTGATTGTAAGACAAATGATGCGTAAAGTTGAGATAGTTGATCCTGGTGATACAAAATTCCTTGAGAAACAATTAGTCGACAAGTGGGCGTTCATGGAAGAAAACGACGACATCTACGGAAAGAAAGTAGTTATAGACCAGGGTGATTCGCCATTATTTAGACCAGGACAGATTATTACCGCTCGTAAACTTCGCGATGAAAATTCCTTGCTAAAACGAAAAGACTTTAAATTGATTGAAGCCCGTGATGCAGTACCGGCAACTTCGAGTCAGGTTCTTCAGGGAATTACACGTGCTGCCCTTCAGACAAAAAGCTTTATGTCTGCTGCATCGTTCCAGGAAACAACAAAAGTCTTGAATGAAGCAGCTATCCAGGGTAAAATCGATTACTTAGAGGGATTGAAAGAAAATGTTATTTGCGGTCACCTGATCCCGGCCGGAACAGGAAATCGTGAGCTGCAGAAAATGATTGTCGGATCGATGAGAGAATACGAAAGCCTTTTGGCAAAAAAGAAACAGGAGTATGAACATGTTAATGACGATCAATATTAATAAAAGTAAGAAATTCTGAATGAATTATTAATACAGAAATGAATAGAATTAAAAAGGTTGATGATACAAAATTTGATATTGTCAACCTTTTTAATATTTGTAATTTCGTATTTTGACTAAATTGATATTAAACCTTATTAAATAACAGGACAATGGCTGAAAACAAACCAAATCAACTAAATATCGAACTCGATGAGGAAGTGGCTCAGGGAGTATATTCGAATCTTGCTGTAATTACCCACTCAAATGCTGAGTTCGTTCTGGATTTTATCAGAATAATGCCCGGAACCCCCAAGGCGAAAGTTAAATCAAGGATTGTTCTTACACCGGAACATGCCAAACGATTATTAGCAGCTTTGGCTGATAATGTGAAAAAATTTGAATCAGTTCATGGTCCGATAAAGAATATTGGAGGGCAATCAGCACCTGGATTTCCAATGAACTTTGGCGGACCAACTGCACAGGCATAAAATTGCCGCGTAGGTCAGCCTCATGATTTAAGTTACATTTGATTCGCTTCAATCATATTAAGTGAAGCTCCTACTTTGTACTTTCCCGTATAACTAAACTTGATTTAATTACTTTAGTTTCGGCTTTAAAGTCTTCAAGATTAGTTGAAAAGCGTTTTATCAATAGTTGCATGGCTTCCTGCCCCATTTCAAAACCATGCTGTTCGATACTGGTTAATGTCGGTTCTGTTAAGCGAGATATTCTTTCGTTAGTAAAGCCAACAAAAGCAATCTCATCAGGAATGTTAAGGCCATATTGACGGGCTATTCGCATCGATCCGGCTGCTGTCAAATCATTGACTGCAAATATTGCATCGGGCCTGTTGTTCATTTTCAGCAATGAAGGTGTGCATTTTAAGGCGTCTTCAAAAGTGTCGCAATTTATTATTAATTCATTATCAATAGGTAAGTTGTGCTTTTTTAAGGCTTCAAGGTAACCTTCAAGTCGTTTTTTGCCGATAAGCAGATTCTGGGGGCCTGATAAATGTGCAATCCTTTTTCGGCCAATCGATATTAAATGTTCTACGGCTTGAAATGCACCATGAAAGTCGTCAATAACAACTTTGTGGGTCTCAATGTCTTCGCAAACCCGATCGAAGAAAACAACAGGAATTCCGATGTTTTCAAGCTCTTTAAGGTGTTCAAACTGATAGGTGTTTTTCGATACCGAAATCAATAGCCCGTCGATACGGCTTGCCGACAGGGCCTGAATGGCTTCAATCTCGCGTTCGTACGATTCGTTCGACTGACATATCATTACATGGTATCCGGCTTTAAAGGCCACATCTTCGATTCCACTTATTACCGAAGAGAAAAAGAAATGAACAATTTCAGGAATGATAACACCGATAATATTGCTTTTACTCTGTAGCAGGCTAAGTGCTATCGGGTTTGGTTTGTAACCGTATTTTTTAGCGAGTTTGTTGACCGCAACTTTAGTCCTCTCACTTATGTCGGGATGATTTTTGAGTGCTCTCGAAACAGTCGATGGAGAAATCTTTAATTCACGTGCTATATCTTTAATTGTAACCTGACTACCTCTCATTTGACAATTGTTTTCATTAATTAAAACTCCTTCAGAATACGCATAAATTTCTGATATGCTGATTGTAATAGGTTAAGTATCGCAACACATCGGTTATAAGTATTCATTTTGAAAGATAGTAATTATTATGCATCTTATATATGCAAACGTTTGAAATAAGGTTTTTTTACTTTGAGATAGTGAAAATTCAATAATATCTAAAGAAATAATTATTTTGTAGCTGGATAAAAGTAAATTTCAAACATAAAAACATAGATATGTATAATCGGTTACTTGTCTCGATGCTATTTATTGTATTTTGCTCAAACTATGGCCTGACACAGAACATTCGTGTTTTTGATCCTGGTGCAAAAGCTGTTGAAGATATTCAGACAGCTCTTAAGCTTGCACAACAAACAGATAAGCACGTTCTGGTAAAGGTTGGATATAATCAATGTTCGTGGTGTGTTAGGCTCCATCATTTTTTAAAGGATGATCAAATAATAGACTCAACCTTGTTTGCTGATTTTGTTTTGGTAAAGGTGAACTATAGTAAAGAGAACCGTAATCCTGAAGCAATGGAACTTCTTGGTTATCCACAGCGATTTGGTTTTCCTGTGTTGGTAATTCTTGATGAAAACGGGAACAGGCTCCACACTCAAAATACTTTATACCTGGAAAAAGACAAATCGTATGACAAAAAGAGGATCATTGATTTCCTTAAATCCTGGAACAGAACAGCCATTGACCCTGACAGTTACAAATCGAAATAGCTAAGCTCGAATTTTGATATTTTGATCAGACACAAACTGATAATTTACATTATTTGATGAATGCAATAATGATATAATATTTGCCGGACTATCTAAAATTTCATGTTATGAATGATCCAAAATTAACTACAAAACCTATATTTGTATCCATGATTAAGGAATGTTTATCTCACATGTTGGGACTTACATGGCGAAGCAGTATCTTAGTTTCAGATATTACCTTTCATAATACATAAAAATAATTTATCTAGTCGGAATTTGTGAGGCAGAATAGCAAAGAAATCACACAATCCCAATTGAATGGGATTTCACTTATTATGTATAAATCACGTGATTTGATTCAGGAATTTTATTCGAATCGAAAAATTTTACTCGAATTGGCAAAACGTGATTTCAAAATCATGTACGGCGGAAATTATTTAGGCCTTGCCTGGGCAATTATTGAACCTGTTGCCATGATGTTTATTATGCTATTGGTATTTACCTATTTAAGGTCGCGAGCCGGAGGAGAGTACCCTTTTGTAGCCTACCTTTTGACAGGTGTTATGGCATATAATTTTTTCAATTCAGGATTAAGCCAGGCTACTAAAAGCATGAAATTATTTTCCTATCTCATCAGGCAGGGAAATATGAAAATGGCAATATTACCTACCGTGAATATTTTATCATCCCTTATTACCCACATCATCATATTAATTATTGGAGCCGGTATTTTTGCTACAGTTAAAGTGTATCCATCGTGGTACTTGTTACAGTTAATCTATTGCTTTTTTGCCTCAAGTGTGCTCCTTTTAGGATTAACCTGGATCACTTCATCGTTGGTAGTATTTGTTTGGGATATCAATTTCATCATAAACATTATAATGCGGGGGGCATTTTTTCTTACACCAATTTTCTGGAATATCGAAATGTTCCCTCATCGTTTTGCCGCAATCCTGAAGCTAAATCCTTTGTACCACATTGTTGAAACTTACAGGATGTGCTTTCTTTACCACAAACCATTTTGGAGCGATACATATTCATTTGTTTCCTTTTGGATAATAACCATAGTAATACTCCTTTTGGGCGCATTTGTATACAAGCGATTGCGGCCTCATTTTGATGATGTTGTATAACAGGCTGATTATATGGACAAGAACACTGTAATAAGTTTAAGTAAAGTAACAAAGTCGTACAAGCTATATCTAAAAAAATCGCATTGGATATTTGATGCCCTGTCGCCTTTCAATAAACGGAATTACAGATCATTTGAAGCCCTGAAAAAAATCGACATGAACGTTCAACGGGGTGAAATACTTGGTGTGGTTGGCCGAAACGGATCAGGTAAATCGACGCTCTTAAAAATTGCAGCCGGTATCTCAGCTCCAACAAGTGGATATGTAACAATCAGGGGGAATGTAGTTCCAATTATTGAACTTGGAGCCGGCTTTCACCAGGATTTAACAGGCCGTGAAAATCTATATTATTATATTACACTTCAGGGCTACCCGAAGAAAAAAGGGTATGAAATAATGGAGCAAATCATTGATTTTGCCGAATTGGGCGAGTTTATCGACCAGCCATTAAGGACCTATTCCAGGGGAATGCGATCGCGAATTGCGTTTGCTGCAAGTCTCTATGTAGATCCTGATATTCTGGTGGTTGACGAGGTGCTTGCAGTTGGCGATGAATATTTCAAGAAAAAGAGCATGGACAAAATGCACGAGTTGTTTAATTCAGGCAAAACCATGATTTATGTGACCCATAACGGGAATGATGTTAAAAAATTCTGTACTAGAGCCATTATGCTCAATAAAGGCGAATTAATAATCGATGGTAAACCTGATGAAGTGGTTAAACATTATCAGGAGTATTTTAAGCAAAAACAATCTGATAATCCTAAAAACAAGATTTAATTACTCACACATGAATACTGATAAGGAATCAGAAATTACTCAACTCATTCCACCAAATGTGGCAAATTCGATCAATCTTAATACTAATATTGAGAAAGAGATGATTGAGAAAGTTTATGAGGCTAACGACAGGAATCCTGATTATGAACCGGAGGAATATCCCAATATCCCACATTCTGATATTAAAGTTATTGCCTTTTATTTGCCTCAATTTTATCCTTTTGAAGAAAATAACCGGTTTTGGGGAAAAGGATTTACTGAGTGGACCAATACAAGCAAGGCTTTACCGCTCTATAAAGGGCATTATCAACCGCGTTTGCCCGGCGAGCTGGGATTTTACGACACACGTTTAAAGGAAACAATTAAGCGCCAAATAGAATTAGCAAAACAATATGGAATTTATGGATTCTGCCTGCATCATTATTTTTTTGATGGGAAACCAGTGATGGACTTACCATATCAACAAATTCTGAACAATAAGGATCTTGACATACCCTTTTGTTTACATTGGGCAAACGAACCCTGGACTGCAAGGTTCGATGGTTATGCTGAAAAAGGAGATGTATTGATCCCTCAAAATCATTATCCTGAAGATGATATTGCATTTATTAAATATATAGAGCCGGCTCTTAATGATAATAGATATATTAGGATAGAAAATAAACCATTGATAATTGTATATCGTCCGGGGCTTTTTCCTGATTTTAGAAAAACTGTTGACAGGTGGAGAAACTATGCAAAAGAGTCAGCTATTGGAGAAATATATATTGCAATGGTAGAAACAATTTTCGAAGGAAACCTTGATCCGGCAAATTATGGCGTTGATGCTGTAGTGGAATTTCCTCCACATTTTATCAGACATATCGAATGTTCCAAAGATGTATCATTTTTCAGCAGCAATTTCGAAGGTGAGGTATATAGCTATCCCGAAGTTGTACGGGGTGAAATTAATCGGGAGGTTCCCGGTTATACATTGTTTCGCGGAATATTCCCACAATGGGACAACACAGCCCGGCGAAAAGATCCAAAAATATTTTATGGAGCCGAACCGGATCTGTACGAAAAATGGTTAAAACATCTTGTTTCCTACACGAAAAAGAATCTGCCAAAGCAGAAACAATTGATATTTATTAATGCCTGGAATGAGTGGGCTGAAGCTGCCTATATTGAACCTGACCGGAAGTATGGATATAAGTACTTGAATATTACAGCAAGATGTTTAAATGATGAATAGCATTTAAATTACCGGAAAACAAGTTCTGAAATGATGTAAAAATGAATCTGAACAAATCTGAATTTATTTTATAAACTTCCAGTAATATTTTGCCTTAAGTTGATTTAATTTGAGTTTCAGGAGCAATAAATTTTTCCTCCTTAAAGAATTCGTTCTATTTAATTGTAGTGATTTCTGAAACATATTATTAACATGATCTCTAACTACACGCGGAGAACACAAGTTTTCATTTAGAGTGCGGCCGACCATACCAATTTTATTCCTTAATTCAGGATTCTTAA
>CAYLZH010000043.1:0-4765 GCA_964388245.1 uncultured Bacteroidales bacterium | reverse complement strand
GGATCCAGTAGAGATCAAAGGCTCGTTTGATTTGATCCAAAACCACTTTGGCAAAGTTTGTTGGGCTGTCTGCAATGATCAATTCACGACCACTGGTAGCATTAAAACCTTGTGCCCCTATTGATGTGGCCACAACAGGTAAACCGTGCGCCATAGCTTCATTTACTTTTCCCTTCATCCCGCCACCATATCGCAATGGAGCTATTGATATCATTGCTTCATCAAGATACGGAGCAGTGTCAGGAACAAATCCTGTAACTTCAATTCCTGTTTGTTCCCCCAATTTTAGAATTTCATCGGTAGGTTTACTGCCTACAATTTTTAAGCGTGAATTTTTATTTTCTTTTAGAATTAAGGGCCAAACATTTTTAACAAACCAGATAATGCCATCGGCATTTGGAGGCCATGCAAAACACCCGATAAACAGCAGAATTGGATCTCTGTTTTTGGATATTCTTGTAACACTCGGAACTATGTTGGGAATAAAAGCTACATGCTTTAATTTCTCGTTTTCTTTTAGAATCTGTTTGTCTTCATTACTAACAGCTACTACCATGTCAGCTAATCGATAAACTAATAACTCCCGTGACTTTGTTCGTTTCACCGATCTTTTAGACACCATGCCTAACTGATATTGAGTAAACTCACGTGCAAAATGAAGATCAACACTATCAACAACTATAACTGCATCCGGCTGATTCGTTATCACGGGATGGATAAACAGCTCGGCAATCCAATAAAATTCAAAAAATACAAGATCATACTTATCCTGTTTGATGGTTTGTTCAAACAATCCCTGGTTGAATGGTAGAAATTTAACACCAATCTTTTCGACTCCTTCAATATAGGTAAGATTGTCTTCAACTTTTAGCCAGGGCTGATGATTTGGAATACAGAAAGTAACATCATGCATTTGAGCCATAATTTCAAGTATGCCCATAAATCGTCGGTCTCCGGAACTAAAATCCGGTTTTGGGATATTTTCAGATATAACAAGTACTTTCATGACCCTTATTAGTTTGTGCATAAATCTCGTACAAACATAATTTATTTTTATTGTATAACAGAAATGCAATGTGGATTCAAAACTTAAATATTTTATGATCTTTCAAATATTTCGGATTCTTATCAAAAATTAAAATGGAACATACATTGTCAACAAAAAAATCAGCAATATTATTAGCACACTATCTTCCACAGTTCCATATTATTCCTGAAAATAACAAATGGTGGGGCGATGGTTTTACAGAATGGACCAATGTAAAAAAAGCCAGGCCAATGTTTATTGGTCATAAACAACCTATCGTTCCGGGTAGTTTGGGATATTATAATTTACTGAATCCGGCCATTAGGGAACAACAGGCAAAATTAGCCCAGGACCATGGGATTACCGGTTTTGCATATTGGCATTATTGGTTTGGTAATGGAAAACAGTTGCTTGAACAACCTTTCAATGAGGTATTAGAAAGCGGATCTCCTGATTTCCCGTTTTGTCTTGCATGGGCAAATGAGTCATGGACCGGAACCTGGCATGGGTTAGATGATGAAATACTAATGGAACAGAAATATCCGGGTCCTGATGATTATGTCCAGCATTTTAATCACGTATTAAAAGCTTTTAGAGATTCCCGTTATATAAAAGTAGAGAACAAACCATTATTCATTGTTTACCTACCATATAAATTGCCCAATGCCAATGAGTTCACAAGCCTATGGAACAAATTAGCTAAAGAAAACGGATATGACGGGATATACTTTATAGGTATCCATTATATTGGATGGGATCATAAAAAGGATGGTTTCGACGGAAAGTCAGTACATCCGCTTCCGCAATATGTTGATATGTTCGAGATGTCCGGAATAAAAAAGAGAATTAATTATCATCTAAACAGGTTTTTAAGGAAACCTGAAAAAACATATCGTTATCGAAACCTGATTAACAGCTACGATACCTCTTGGCTTAATAATATAGATTGTATACCATCGTTACTGGCCAACTGGGATAACACACCAAGAACCGGAAAGAAAGGGTGGGTTGTTCAAGGGCCTCATCCAAAACTGTTCAGGAAACATTTTAAAGAAGTTTTAGAATATGTTATAAACAGCGACATCAATCCTCATAATGTTATTTTACTGAAGAGCTGGAACGAATGGGCTGAAGGAAATTATCTCGAGCCAGATAAAAAATGGGGACCAGCCTATCTTGCTGCTATAAATAATGTCCTGGCCAGCTTGAATGTTGAAACAGGAAAATCTGAAATTGGATAATTTATGTTCCTGAAAAAGTCACGACAAGTTATATTCATTACCGGTTTAGCAGGTACCGGAAAAACCTCTTTATACTATCATTTTTTAGAGAATCCTTTGAAGGGTTATGCATTTTATGATTTTGATTTTGGGAAATACCATATGGCAAACTTCAAAAAAGGCATAAACGAGTTATGGTACAAGCAAAACTATTGGTGGCTTAGAGTTGCAGCAAAAGAGTTCGATATTCATAAACGAATACCTGTTATCTTTGGCCTTTGCATGGCACCTACTGTTATGAAAGAAAATTTGGATCAGCCTTTCTTTAGAAATAATGAGATCCATTTTGGCTTACTCAACTGCAATTCTTTGGAAAGGAAAGAACGATTGAAAAACCGTGATCAGTTAAATTTGATCTCCAGCAATCAGGATTGGCAGGAGGAATATGTGACAGATTTAAAAAACAATATTAAATTTGAAATCGATACTTCAAGTAAAAAAGTTGAAATGGTAGCTTCCGAGATAGTCAACCATTTACCAGGGTTAAGTTGAGTACTCTTATTCTACGAAAGCATATCTGATTTTAGCATTAAATATTTAAATATCCGAAATAAATGAGTTTCACTACCAGTAAACAATTATTATCCAAACAATGAGCTAATGATATCAAATGATGTATACCAATATATTTCGCTAAACCAGGATGTTAATAAAAACTTTAAATTGCTGGTAAAAGCCATAAGGGCAAACATTTTTTCATTATTTGATATGGAGGACAGTATTGAAATCCCATTCGATACTGAAAGAACTATCGCACTTAAAAAAAGAGCCCGCAAAAACCTCTTGGAGCTTGTTGAACTTATTGAACAACAACAACAATCTGGAAGAAGTATCGGCATAAGGATTAACCATGTCGGTTCTGTCCACTTTAATGATGATATTGATCTGTTAAGGTCGATAGGGAACAGAATAGAATGGTCCGCAATAATTCTTCCCAAAGTTGGTAGTGTTAAAATGCTGGATCAGTATTGGAATGCACTGGAAAAAATCCCTTTTAAAGAATTGATCATTCTTGCAGAAACAGTAGATTTTTTTCACAATGCAACAGCAATATTAAATAGATGCCAGCAACTTAATATACAAAAGATTCAATATGGGCATTGGGATTATTTCCAGAGTGCTGAGGAATTTCCCATACCCTTTCCAAATGAACAGAAATTTTGGGATGTAATAGTCTCTTTGTTAAGCCTCTTAAAAGAGGGTAATTTTCAATATATTCATACACCATATTGTTTCCTTCTCGACAATAGAAGCTTGTATTCCTGCCTGAATTATATCAACACAATATCCAACAAACCTGTTGGATATTCAAGTCTGACCTTTTCACAGGGGCTTAGAATAAAAAATTTCAGGCCTGATCATAATGTGTTAAAAGTAGAAGAAAAAAACTACTCAAAGGTAGAAAAGATTTCAATGGCAAAGGATATAATTGAATTCTTTAATCAACAGCAACAACAAGAATTTAGTTTCAATATAAGTAAAAAGAACCATAGGTTTATTGCTCCGCACGAATACATAAGTGCAAAGAAATTTTTATCTCAATTTTCAGAGGAAGCACCTGTAAATGACAGTATTTGATCAAATTCGCATCAAAATTCAATGCTAAATGCTACACTTTATTAGTCGTATTTTTTGATGAAGGATCAGCTATAAGCAAACAATTACTATGAACCTCTATACTGGAATTATAGGTGGATGTATGATGTGCCAGTCTGATTTACGATTATCCGATTTGTATTACCGGCAATTGTCTCATATGATAAAGGAAACATTTGGTTTTACCTTGCGAATATCGTTTGGATATTATAACGAGTTTTACAGAATTCCTGAACTCGCTAAAAAACTAATAAAAAAGGAGCCGGTTAAACTGATGATCTTTCAAATACGACCGGCAGTTGCTTATGCACGTAGCGAATTTATTATTTCTGATTACCAGGGAGGATTCATTCTAAATCCTCTATTGCGAAAAAGGGACAACTATAAACGAATTGAAAATATTCTTGGACCGGAAAATAATAATTTCAGAAGCATTCGTGATCAGCAGCTTTTTAAGAAATTATATCTTGTACCGATAAAAAAAAATTGCGTAAAACTTGGAAAAATCTTTGGCCTTGTTGAAAACACTAAGCTGTCGTTATTGAGCTATATAAATAGCCTTAATGCCATGTGTAGCTTAAATAATATCCAGCTTTTCATAATTGGAATGATGCCATCAATTGAGTTACAGCGCAACCGGCTTTCGCTTGAGATAAGTGATTTTCTAAAAAACCGATTAACACATCAGCACATAAACTACATCGACATGTTTAATGTTTTTAAAGAAGGAAGAGTCATTGATCATTTTGCCAGTGATAAAATTCACCTCAATTCATTAGGACATCAAAAATTAGCAAACGGGCTTTTCGAAATGTTCTCTGAACAGACAAACCTGATTATAAAGCAATAGTAAAGATTAAAG
>CAYLZH010000042.1:0-23558 GCA_964388245.1 uncultured Bacteroidales bacterium | reverse complement strand
AGGGAAAAAAGAAATCCTTCACGAAAATTAAATTCGACCTAACTGACAGGCACAAAGGCTTCGGACAGTTGCTTGATAAAAAAGCCACCTTAAAACAAATCGTGGAATCCAATATCCTGTTAGGAAGGATAAAACCCGATGAAGCATTCTCAAGTGAAAAGTTGCTGGTGTGCCCTGATGATAATATTTACAGAATTCTTTCCAAAGAGAAAGACTTTGAGAATCAGGCAATGGTGTTCTTTATCCGTGATTATTCCGGATCGATGTCAGGCAAACCAACCGAAATGGTATGCACACAACACCTGCTGATATATAGCTGGCTGATGTATCAGTATCAGAATAATGTGGAAGCCCGATTTATTCTCCACGACACCGATGCCAAAGAGGTAAAAGATTTTGCAACTTATTACCGGTCGCAGGTTGCCGGTGGAACACAAATCTATCCGGCTTTCGATCTGGTAAATAAAACAGTAAACGAAAAACAACTTGCCATCGACTATAACCTGTATGTGTACTACGGTACCGATGGCGACGATTGGGATCAATCCGGGAAAAAAACACTTTCGGCCATCGATGAAATGCTAAAATACATTAACAGGATAGGGATAACAATAGCCCGAAACAGTTGGTCGAGATCGGAAAAAACAACCTTAGAGAAGTACATCGAAGGTGCAGGGATTTTAAAAAAGAAGGCAGGCCTGATAAAATTAGACAGCTTCGATGCTGCCACCGTTTCGGAAGAACGCCTGATTGAGGGCATAAAAAGTTTGAACGAATAAACCATGATTACTGACACAGGATAAGAAATTGAATAATGAAACTGATTGATCAAAATACAAAGCGAATTATGGAAGGTTGTAAAGAGAGGGCCCGCGAAGCCGGATTGCAATTCGACAACGAATCGCTCGAATATATTGTAACCAACAAAGATATGATCAATCTGTCGCCCAAAGTTATGATCCCGACCTTGTACGATTATTGGGTGCACGATATCGAGGTTCTTAAAGGCCATGGACAATACCAGGTTTATCCTCATAATCCGTACGAAACAGTTATCAATTCGCGACCGGCTATTTCCTTTTATAATGATAATAATCCTGATTGGATGAATATTATGATTTTTTATCATGTGTTGGGCCACATCGATTTCTTTCAGAACAACAAGCTTTTTCAGAACACATGGACAGATGACTTTGTAGGACAGGCACTGGCCGATAAACGCTTGATTGCCCAGCTCAGGATAAAACATGGCCGTTGGGTTGACTATATCATAGAATTCAGTCGGAGCATCGACAATATTGTTGGATTTTATCATACCCTGTCGAAGAAGGAATTTCCCACCGATTTAGCTCCATCAGCAATGCTTGATTTTTATTTCGATCGATTTCTTCAGGAAAATAAAAAACTGAACCAACTCGAAATCTATAAGGAAATCAATAGATATAACCAACTCATTGCCCTAAACAGTGAGCGGGGCGAGTCAATGTTTTTCGATGAGGTTAAAAAGAAATGGCCCGAATTTATCGAGGTCTATCGCGAATTTAATCCTTCAAACGACATACACGAGGAAGACTTGCTGGAATTCTTGCTTGAAAAATCACCTTTCTTAAACAAAAGCAGTAATGTCTGGATGAAATCAGTGGTAAATATTGTACGACAAACAGCACTCTACTTTAGCCCGCAAATTCGCACAAAAACAATCAACGAAGGATGGGCAAGCTACTGGCACGACGAACTGTTCAGGAAAGATGACAGGATAGGAGGGCACGAAAGCGCCTATGCAAAACTAAATGCCTCTGTTACAGCGCTCAACAGAATAGGATTAAATCCATATGCAATAGGCCTCCGGCTGTTTCAACATATCGAAGAACTGGCCGGTAAAGGCAAGTTGAGTTATCATTTTCAGAAAAAGAAAAACATTTCGGAACGGAGAAATTACAATGTAAATACCGGAAAGGGAAAAGACACACTGTTTTATTTACGAAAAGAGTTTTCCGACTTTACCCTGTTCAACACTTTTGTTTCACAGGATTTTATCGATGAATTTGACTTGTTCGTAAGTGGGAAAAGATTAAATCCTGCGGAAGGCACAATCGAATACTATATAAAAAGCCGTAAGGCTGACGACTATAAAAAAATGCTTATCGATTCGTTGTATCATCCTCCTCATATCACAATTGACCATTCGAAAACCACTGACGATTACCTTCACTTAACACATCATTTCGAAGGCAAAAACCTGTTCATGGAATATATTCCTGATACACTTTTAGGCATTGAATATTTATGGGGTGGAAGTGTGCAACTCGAAACAACCGAGATCAAAAAAGAGAAAAAAACAGGAAAGGAATCATTTCAAAAGGTAGCTTACACCATGAAGCACAGGAATGTTGAGAAAATAAAAATCTAACAAAATCTTTAGCTTTCTATCAGGAACAAATCGAAAAGAAAAATGGCAAAGGTAAAAGAAGAACTGCAAAAACTGAAGGAAGACCTGATGCAACAGGGCGAAAGGCTTGAAGTTCTCACCAAGCTTGGAACACGAATGCGCAAAGACGAACAACGCATGCAGCTTAACTTCAACGAATTTCTATACATTGCCTCACGACAACCTTTTCTCATTTTCAGGGATATATACCAGTTGTTTCATGATATGGTGTTCTTTTTTATTCCTGAACCCACCGATGAATACAAAGGAGATCCTTTATCTATTGGCTTAATGCATTATGATTGCGACAACCTGTTCGAAAAGGATTGTGACGTACCATTTTTTGCCGATAACCTTTTTGCCAACCGATTAATAAATATCGTAAAGGCCATCAAACAAGGTACAAACACAAACAGGATTTTACTTTTCGAAGGACCACCCGGAAGCGGTAAAAGTACATTTCTAAACAATTTACTTCAAAAACTCGAAGAATACACATATTCATCGGAAGGAACCCTGTATAAAACCCATTGGCGATTGAACATAAAAAAGCTTGGAGGTTTTAAGAGCTTTGAAAAGGAGATGGAAAAAATTGCCGGCCAAACAGGTGATACTGCTCAAAAAGACTACTTTGCCAACCAGGTGCGACAAACAAGGTATCCTGTCCGTGACGCTCTTTATTTTTCCTGCCCCAACCATGACCATCCGATTTTACAAATACCGAAGAGCTATCGTAAGGAGTTTTTGGAAGAGTTAATAAAAGACGATCACTTTAAATATCAGCTATTTAATAAGAAGGAGTACGAATGGGTGCTTCGCGAAAATTCATGCAGTATTTGCACCTCGCTTTACAAAACCCTGCTTGGAATATTGCACGATCCACTCGAAGTATTCGAAATGTTGCACGTAAAACCATCGCGCTTTAACCGGCAGTTTGGCGTTGGGATCAGTATTTTTTACCCGGGCGATGACATTATTGACAAACCCATAACCAACGATAACCTTCAGCAAATGCTTAACGATCTGTTACGATCGGATAATGTGAAATTCATACAATCGCATCTGGGCCTTACAAACAATGGGATTTTGGCACTTATGGATATTAAAGGGCACAATATTGATCGCCTTACTAACCTGCACGGCATAATCAGCGATGGTGTGCATAAGGTGGATTTGATTGAGGAACGGATAAAATCGTTGTTTGTTGGCCTGGTAAACCCCGACGACAAAAAACATTACGAAAAAATACCTTCGTTTAAAGACCGTGTAATAAGTGTTAAAATACCCTATATCCTCGATTACAACACCGAGGTAGCCATTTATAAAAATAAGTTTGGCCCTGATATATCATCTGGTTTCCTGCCAGGTGTTCTTGAGAATTTCGCTAAAACTGTGGTGGCAACGCGAATTAATCAGAAATCCTCAGGAATCGAGAATTGGTTAAAGGACAAAGCAAAGTACAAGAAATTTCTCGACGATATGTACCTTATTCTGAAAATGGATATCTATACCGGAAAAATCCCGTCATGGCTAAGCGAGGTAGATTTAAAAGATTTCACTAAAAAGATAAGGAAAAGTATTATTGATGAATCGGAAAATGAAGGCCTTAAGGGAATTTCAGGAAGGGAGTCGATTTATATATTCAACCAGTTTATGAGTAAATACCGGTCTTCAGATAAATTGATAACTATAAAAGAGGTTGTTAGCTTTTTTGAAAACAACAAAGATCTTATTAAAACTGTACCTGGCGGATTTCTAAATGCATTATTAAATATGTACGATTACCAGGTATTGCAGGAAGTTAAAGAAGCAGCATACTTATTTAATAAAGATCAAATAAGTAACGACATAATGAACTATATGTACGCTATCAACTTCGATCCGGACGAAACGGTTACATGCACCTACACCGGTGATAGGCTGGAGATTTCCGAAGAATATTTCAATAATTTTGAATCGGTTCTTTTAGGCAAGGCAGCCAACCTTAAGCAGAAAAAAGATTTCAGGGCAGAGCAATTGCAAATGTACATTTCGAAAACCCTTGCCCAGGAAATCAATTTAAACGATACTGATATCAGTAATACAACACAATATCTGAATCTTTTCGGGAAATACACCAAAAACCTGAAAGCACATGCCCTGGCTCCCTATGCCGATAATGAGAATTTCAAACGAGCAATACAAGACTATGGAACAATGGCTTTCGAAAAATACGACACTAGGCTACGCAACAATATTAGCCATTTGATTAAAAGTTTAATGAAAAAATTTGGATACAACCTTGAAGGAGCCATTCAGAACTCAACTTATGTGCTTGATAAAAAGTTGATAAGAAAATTCGACTAATTGCTGAACATATTTATTAGCTTATCACCAACACACCTAAATCCTTTAATTTCTCGATTTGATGGCCTGCAACCTGGTTTCCTATTACGTTAAGATATTGCAAGCCGGGCAGGTCAAATAAAGCGGACAGATCTTCTATTTGATTATTTGATATATCCAGCTTTCTCAGATTAACCAACCTCGATAATACATCGATATAACTTATTTGATTATCAGCAAGGAATAATTCTTCAATTCTTTTTAGTCCGAGTAAATCGGTCAGGTCTGATATCGAATTACCCGATAAGTTTAACATCCTCACATGCTTACAATGTTTTATCCCATCTAAATATTCAA
The DNA here is from genome assembly GCA_964388245.1 of uncultured Bacteroidales bacterium. Lineage (GTDB taxonomy): Bacteria > Bacteroidota > Bacteroidia > Bacteroidales > M50B96 > JAIOYV01. The sequence goes on along the minus strand of CAYLZH010000042.1, from coordinate 18,448 downwards.
TACCCATATCAGACAGTTCAATCTCATCATAATCTTCAAGATAATATGGAGGAAAATTCATGTCGAGATCGCCATACATCCTGATTTTAACGGCATTATAGAAAGTTTTTTCACAATCCTCACAGTTTTCAAAGCCATCATCAGTTGTAGTCTCTTTTTCAGTATACGTTGTACTATAACCAAGATCATCGTAATTTTCGTCCCAGAAATATTCAGGTTCATAATCAATATCCAGATCAACCTCCTCGGTCTCGTAGTTGTTCGAAAGCCTGGCTGTGGTAAGAATATGCGAATAGCTGTTTAACTGTTTCTGATCTCCCTGCCTGTAGTACATGTCGATCTCGTTCCGGTGAACCAATCCTTTATCAGGATGATAAAGCATAATAAGTTTTGAGAAACACTTACTTATATTTTCGATATCCTCAAAATGAACATATCCGCTTATTTTATTTGATATTTCACGAATAGCATTGAACTGCTTTAGTTTATAAAGCCGGATCAACTTACCGGATACAACATTTAAATTCGAATCGGACCAGGCTTCCGATAAATGCCTGTAAAGTTGATTTAATTCTATATTCTCTGATGATGCCAACTCTTGCCTGTCAATAAATTACCTTAATTCTATATCACCACCAATATTATTATCGATACAATCCGTTTTTCAGGTATTGCTTTACATAATTATCAACTCCATGCTCAAGACTCACAAACTCCTTATTGTAACCGATACTGCGTAATTTGCTCATATTGGCTTCGGTAAAATACTGGTACTTATCGCGAATATCTTCGGGTGTATCAATAAAGGAAATATCTTCAGGTATGTCCATAGCATCAAATGTGCTCCGTGTAAGATCGATAAAAGTTCTTGCCGTTCCTGTTCCCAGGTTATATATTCCTGAATCTTTCCGGTGGTTCATCAGGAAAAAAATTACATCGGTTACATCTTTCACATAAACAAAATCGCGCAGTTGTTCTCCATCTTTGAAATTTGGATTATGTGAACAGAAGAGCTTCATTTTTCCGGTAAGCTTAATCTGATTGTAGGCATGAAAAATTACTGAGGCCATACGCGCCTTATGGTATTCGTTCGGACCATATACATTAAAAAACTTTAAGCCGGCCCAGTAATAAGGTTTTTTCTCTTCGGCAAGGGCCCATTTATCAAATTCATTTTTCGATTCACCATATGGATTAAGCGGCTTTAATTTTTCAATATCGGCATGTTTATCGTCATAGCCATGCTCGCCCATGCCATATGTTGCAGCCGACGAAGCATAAATCAAAGGAAGACCGAACTCAACACATAGTTTCCAGACCTTTTTTGAATAATCCACATTAAGTTCATCAAAAACCGATTTATTAAACTCAGTTGTATCGGTCCGTGCTCCAATGTGAACAACAAACTGTATAAAGCGGTGATTATCTGCAATCCATGTAAACAAGTTATTCCGGTGTACCTTCGATGTGTATACTTTTTTTTCCAGGTTCCTGTTCTTTTCCTCATTTGTAAAATCATCGACCAGAATAATATCCTTAAAGTTTTCGCTGTTTAGTTTCGAAACCATGTTGCTTCCAATAAATCCTGCTGCACCGGTTATTACAATCATTGTGTACGATTTAAATTGTTTTTATTCAGCAAGTACAAATATTTATGCTGTATTGTTATATTTGTGCAAAACTAAGCTTTATACTTGAAAAATTTATTGGATAAGAATGATTTATCTTACGCGAAGGGAGCGCTTTAATGCAGCACACAGGCTTTTCAGAAACGATTGGGATGATAAAAAAAATGCTGAAGTTTTCGGAAAATGTTCTAATCCCAATTGGCACGGGCATAATTATGTATTGTACGTAACAGTGAAAGGAAAAGTAAACCAGGAGCTTGGCTTTGTGATCAACCTTAAAATCCTGAGCCGGATAATGAAGGAAGAAATTATCGATAAGCTTGATCATAAAAATTTGAATATTGAAGTCCCGTTTCTGTCAGGAAAAATTATGTCGACCGAAAATATTGCAATCGGTATTTGGGATCAGCTCGAACCAAAAATAAAAAACCTGAATTGTGAACTTCATTGTGTAAAGCTGGTTGAAACAGAAAATAATTATGTAGAATTTTACGGACATTGATAAATGGAATTTACATTACACAACGATGATAGCAGCTACACAAAGATTGAGCGCTTCGACAAAGAAAATACCCTGGCATTATCTGAACATTATAAGAAAGTCCTTGGACTAATTGGGGAAAATCCTGAGCGTGAGGGATTAATTCAAACCCCGCTTCGTGTTGCAAAAGCTGTTCAATTCCTTACACAGGGCTATTCTATCGATCCAGTAGAGATTTTAAAATCGGCCATGTTTAAGGAGGATTACCGGCAAATGGTTATTGTTAAAGATATCGAGATTTTCTCATTATGCGAACATCACATGCTCCCTTTTATCGGTAAAGCTCATGTGGCCTATATTCCAAACGGATATGTAACAGGTCTCAGTAAAATTGCCCGTGTTGTTGAGGCCTATGCCCGTAGGTTGCAAATTCAGGAGCGTATGACTATGGAAATTAAGAATTGTATTCACAATACGCTTAAACCACTGGGAGTTGCAGTTGTTATAGAAGCGCAACATTTATGTATGCAAATGCGTGGTGTTCAAAAGCAACACTCTGTAACCACCACTTCGGATTTTACCGGAGCTTTTAAAAGTGAAAAAACAAGAGAAGAGTTTGTTCACCTTATTGGTTCGAAGCTTCATTAATATAGTTCAATCAGATGTTAATCTGTCAACCAATAAAGTATGAACTAATTCCAGCAAACACCCCGTTTGTTGTATATCCGAATAAAGTTGTCGACAGACCGGTTATACCCTCGTTCCATATCGTTAGGAAAATAACAGGCAGGTAGTTCTCCCCTTGAACGATGAGAGGCAATGCAGTCGCAACAAATTCCTTTTTTGCTGCAAGGATAGGAACAATTACAGTTTTTAAGATTTCTTTCTTTCTTACATTCCATAGCCAAAGTTTTTTTTCAAAGTAAATAAAATCCTGACAGCTATCTTTAAATATTTCGCTTTGTTCAACAAACAATAAAAGGATTATTTTCGTGGCAACTCAATAAGAATATTTCCGTAAGCCTAACAAATATAAAAACAAAAATGTATGAAAAAGCAAGTATTGGTAACCGGGGGCACCGGATACATTGGTTCTCACACTGTTGTGGAACTCCAGAGCGAAGGATACGATGTGGTTATTGTCGATAACCTTTCAAATTCTCAATTAGATGTGCTTGATGGAATAGAAAAAATTTCGGGAATCCGTCCGGCTTTCGAAAAATTCGATCTGGCCGACACAGAAAAAACCGAAGCATTTTTTAAGAAATATCCCAACATTAATGCAATAATCCACTTTGCTGCATATAAAGCAGTTGGTGAATCAGTTGAAAAACCACTGATGTACTATCGAAATAACCTGGTAACATTAATGAACCTGCTTGAATGTATGAAGCAATTTAACGTTCCCAATCTGGTTTTTTCATCATCATGTACAGTATACGGGCAGCCTGAAAAATTACCTGTTACCGAAGACGCCCCTGTCCAGGCAGCAAACTCACCCTATGGAAACACAAAGCAAATTTCAGAGGAAATAATTCAGGATTCATTAGCTGCAAATCCGGCTTTGAAAACTATTGCTCTTCGCTACTTTAATCCAATTGGAGCACATCCAAGTGCATTGATCGGAGAATTGCCCCTTGGCGTTCCGAACAACCTGGTTCCGTTTATCACACAAACTGCCATTGGCTTACGCAAAGAACTTAGTGTTTTTGGCAGCGATTACAATACCCCTGATGGTTCGGCCATACGCGATTACATTAATGTTGTTGACCTGGCAAAGGCCCATGTAATTGCAATTGCACGGCTGCTCGAAGATAAAAACAAAACGAATTTCGAATATTTCAACCTGGGCACGGGCCGGGGAGTTTCGGTTTTTGAAGTAATCGAAAGTTTTGAACGATCAACTGGCCAGAAATTAAACTATAAAGTTGTTGGCAGGCGCGCCGGCGATGTTGAACAGGTTTATGCAGATACCAGTTTTGCCAATGAAGAATTAGGCTGGAAGGCCGAAAAAACATTAGATGAAACCCTTGTGTCGGCATGGGATTGGGAAAAATTTATCAGACAAAAAAATAATTCCTGATTGCTGGACACATGTCTTTTGATTAAGAATTTATTATCAATTCAAATACACCAGGCATCAGATTAAAATTGCTTGATTAAAAACATTAGTTTTGTCCAACATTTTGAAAAATCAAATCGAATAAAAATGAATAAAACACTATTAATTACCGGTGGCGCCGGATTTATTGGCTCTCATGTTGTGCGACTTTTTGTAACAAAATATCCTGATTATAAAATCGTAAATCTCGATGCCCTTACCTATGCCGGAAATCTCGAAAACCTTTCGGATATCGACCAGCTTGAAAATTACGAATTCGTAAAAGGAGATATCTGCGATACAGATTTCATTAACAAGTTATTCGAAGATTATAAATTTGATGGTGTAATCCATCTTGCTGCCGAATCACATGTCGACAGGTCGATAGCCAATCCTCTTGAGTTTATCCAAACCAACATTGTGGGAACTATGAACCTGCTAAACTCTGCACGGCATATCTGGAGTGATAAAATAGCTGGCAAATTGTTTTATCATATTTCGACCGATGAGGTATATGGATCGCTTGGCGAAACAGGTTTGTTTACAGAAACCACAGCCTACGATCCCAGAAGCCCGTATTCTGCATCGAAAGCAAGTTCCGACCATTTAGTAAGAGCATATTACCATACATTTAAATTACCTATCGTGATATCGAATTGCTCGAATAATTATGGGCCAAATCAGTTTCCTGAGAAATTAATCCCATTGGCAATCAACAATATCAAAAACAATAAGTCCATACCGATTTACGGAAAAGGTGAGAACATCAGGGATTGGCTCTATGTTGAAGACCATGCCTCGGCAATCGACAGGATTTACCACGAAGGAACAAACGGTGAAACATACAATATTGGTGGTAATAACGAATGGACAAACATCGACCTGATCTATAAACTATGTGAAGTTATGGACAAAAAACTTAAGCGCAATCAAGGAACCTCAGCAAAACTGATCACCTTTGTTAAAGACCGTGCAGGCCATGACCTGCGTTATGCAATCGATTCAACAAAACTGAAAAACGATCTAAACTGGCAACCATCCCTGCAGTTTGAAGAGGGGATTGAAAAAACAGTAGACTGGTACCTGGCAAATGAAGAATGGTTAAACCATATTGTATCGGGCGATTATGAAAAGTATTACGAATCGCAGTATGTGAAACGTTAATAATTCTGATTTATATTACCGGGGAATTAAACCTGGCAACTCATAAAATATTTTTCACAGGAGTGCCATATAATCAGGATACATATATTAACAATCAGATTTTCGCTGAAAGATACTGCATATCTGATTGATACTTTTATTGTAATTTTTAGAATCATTTCATCATATCATTTTATGTGTGAAATCGCAAAAAATAAAAAAGCAAGTTATCGAGGAAATATTTATCAATACTTATCAACCGCCTGTTATTGACATGTGAAATTATATTTACTTTTGTTGAAACTCTTTTAATTTATGAAAGAAGAACATAGCAGTTTTTATGATGATGACGAAATGCATGAGGCTGTTGGGCGCTACGAAGACATGCTTCGAAAACACAAAAAATTCTACTTCGACGTTGAAGAATTCGAAAGTATTATTGATTTTTACATGGAGCAGGACAAGCCCGATTCTGCAATAAGGGCCACAGAACTGGCAAGTCATCAACATCCGACAGCAACATCAATTAAAGTTAAAAAAGCTCAATTATTCATCGACAGAGGAAATATCTCTGAAGCAATGAAATTAATAAAACAGGTTGAGCAAATTGAACCGGCAAACTTCGAGATCTACATCCTTAAAGGAAACATCCTGGCGCAACAGAATAAGATTAAAAGTGCGATCGAATCGTACAAAAAAGACCTGACGTTTGTTTATGAAAACCGCGATGAAGTATTGTACGACATTTCACATGTCCTGGATCAGCATAATTTCCCGGTGCAGGCCGAATTCTTTCTTCGACAGGCATACGATCTAAAACCCAACAGTTTAGATATTATCAGCGATCTTGCCTATTTATATGAAAGGTTGGAAAAAATCAACGAAAGTATCAAGCTGTATAATAATTATCTCGATATTGACCCTTATTCAGAAAACGTGTGGTTTAACCTTGGATATTGTTATAATAGAAATGAAAATTTTGAGGAAGCAATTGAGGCGTATGATTTCGCACTGGCAATTAATCCCAACCTGTCTTCAGCATTATTCAATAAAGGAAACAGCCTTGCCAATATGGGGAAATATCAGGAGTCGATTTCCGTTTACCATGAATTTCTTCTTGAAGAACCACAAGTTGCACAAGCTTACTATTATATCGGAGAATGTCATGAGAAATTAGGAAATAAAGATAAAGCTTTCGATTATTATTTCCGTGTAATTGATATTGACAATGATTATGCCGACGCCTGGTATAGTATTGGCATGCTGGAAATGGAACGCAACGAAGACACTAAAGCATTGGCAGCATTTCAAAAAGCAATCTCCATTGACAAAGCAAATCCTGAATACCAGTTCCTGCTGGGAAAACTTCTACAGAAAATGGGAAATCTGTCGTCGGCCATTAAAGCATTCAAGAAAGCTACTGTTTTGGATCCATACGACTCCGAAGCATGGTACAATTTATCGTATTGTTGCGGATTATCAGGCCAATATACAAAGGGGATTACATTCCTGAACGAAGCGTTGGAACTAAACACCGATGATCCCGACCTTCACTATCATCTTTCGGCCTTATGGCTTAAAAAAGGAGACAGCAACCGCGGATTATCTCACTTCAAAAAAGCTATGCAAATCGATGATTCACTTTATACCGATATATTTGAATTTTACCCCGACCTAAAAGAGAATCGCGATTTAAGTATCTTAATCAATGCGATATCAAAATAAGAAGGACAAATTTCTGATTGATTGCAACATATCGATTGGAAAAATGAATCAGGAGATAAAATATCACTTTGCATTTCACATAATATTCAAACGAAAAATTTAGATATGAAAGAAACGATCGGACTTTTTTTTAAAGGAATTGGTATGGGCGCTGCAAATGTAATTCCAGGTGTATCAGGAGGTACTATTGCGCTTATTACGGGAATTTTCGAAAAGCTGATAAACAGCATAAAGTCCTTTAATATAACAGCCATTAAACTACTTTTAACCGGAAAATTTAAGGAATTTGCACAGCATATAAACCTGGGATTTCTTGTTGCTGTTATGCTTGGTATAGCAGTAAGCATTGTAAGCCTTGCAAAACTATTTGGATTTTTATTCACTTTTTATCCGGTATATATCTGGGCCTACTTTTTTGGATTAATCCTGGCCTCAGTCTTTTTTGTTGGAAAAACCATCGACCGATGGTCGTTAAGTGTAATCATCATGTTTATTGTAGGCACAACAGTTGCCATTGGCCTTACCATATTGAAACCTGCAACAGAAAACAGCTCATTTATCTACCTGATGATTTGTGGTGTGGTGGCAGCATGCAGCATGATTTTACCCGGCCTGTCGGGTTCATTTGTCCTTATTCTGATGGGGAATTATGAACTTGTAATGATCGATGCCATTAACAACCGTGATATTTTGCTTTTGCTACCGGTTGTGCTTGGAGCCGGATTTGGATTACTTGCCTTTTCTTATTTACTGTCATGGATATTTAAAAAATTCAAAGATCAGACAATAGCTCTGCTAACCGGTTTTATTCTTGGATCGCTTGGTATATTATGGCCCTGGAAAAAAACTTTTGATAGTACAAACCAGTTGATCCCTGTGAATGAATTTGGTGCATTTATCGATTCAAGTGGAAAAATTATTGAAGATGTTAAACCTTTTGGCTATGAACAGATTTTACCCGACCAGTTTAATTTAATTGTTATTTGGGCAATCGCACTAATAATTTCAGGTATAATCTCAATTTGGCTTATTGAAAAAATAGCCGAAAAAAAGGCAGAATAAGCTCCGTATTTACTGCCTGATAATTAGTCAATTCCTGGTTATTTCTGCTGCTTAATTATCTTTTTGAAATTGATGTTTTCTCCTGATTGAATCCGGAGTAAATAAATTCCTGCCGGATAGGGAAAATCAATATGACCATTCTCAGTTGAATCGAACCAAAGGTCAGAAAGTTCTTTTCCATCGACACTAAACAATTTTATGGCCAGACTGTTGACTCCATTTTGCACTCTCAGATATAATCGATCCTCGACTGGCACCGGATAGATATCGCAAAAATCCTTAAGCGGAATTATATTACCGAAAACATTCACATCAACACATTCGGTAGTGTCGTGGCAGTTGCCAAAAACTATTTCGAGAGCATAACTGCCGTTTTGTGTGGCCGTAAACAAGGATGAATTTGCTCCCAGAATTTCCGAGTAATTATCAATACAATCGAGCCACTGAAACATTCCTGTTGATTGGTTGGAAATTAACTCGGCACCATTCTGAACAATACCAAGATCGAGTGTGTCGAGATTAAGTGTAATGGTAATAACAGAATCGCAACCTCCATAATTGGGAATGGTATCCTGAAATACACCTGTGGAAGTATATACTGCTCCTGATGGAGCAATGTAAAATCCACATTCAAAAACATTAATCGATGAAAATGAAGCAGAAGTAATTGTAAGGTTGATGGTGATAATCGAATCGCAGCCGTTGGAATTTTGAATGATATCGGTATATGTTCCGCTCGTTGTAAAAATATTTCCTGATGGTGAAGTATAAACCTCACACGAAGCCACATTAATTTGACTTGACGTTGACTCAAAAATTGAAAGGTCGATGCTAATTATGGAATCGCAGCCAGCAGTGTTTGTAATTGTGTCGGTATAGTTGCCCGAAATGGTATATACCATTCCTGAAGGCGATGTATAACTGCCGCATCCCGATGCGATAATGCTGCTGTTGGTATTTTCGTTTATGGTTAAATTAATTATTATTATTGAATCGCAGCCGGCAGTGTTAGGGATTGTATCATTATAAGTTCCTGAGTTAGTATAAATATTACCTGAAGGAGATGTGTAGCTATAACAAGCGGCAACATTCAGGTTACTTGAAGTATTATCATAAATGGTCAGATCGATTATTATTATTGAATCGCAGCCGGCTGAATTAGGAATGGTATCGGTATAAAAACCTGTATTTGTGTAAATATTATCCGAAGGAGAGGTATAACTATAACACTCTGATACAACTATCGAACTTGTAGTATTGTTAATACTAAGATCAATTGTAATTATTGAGTCGCAGCCGGCTGAATTAGGAATGGTATCAGAATATATACCTGTATTTGTATAAATATTCCCGGCCGGGGAACTATAAGCGTTACATTCTGCAACCGATATACTGCTTTGTGTATTTTCATTTATCGTTAATGAAATAAAAATAATCGAATCGCAACCATAAATGTTTGGAATAGTATCGATGTAAGCTCCTGTGCCTGAAAGCATATTTCCAGATGGGGATATATAAAAACCGCATGCTTCAGGAGATATTGAGTTTACTGATTGATTATAAATAGTAAGATCGATCAAAATAATCGAATCACAACCAAATGCATTAGGGATGGTATCAGAATAGCTTCCTGTTGTAAAAAAAACAGCTCCCGATGGCGATGTGTAGCTATAACATTCAGAAACAACCAGATTGCCTGAGCTTGCCTCGTTAATTGTAAGATCAATGGTAATAATTGAATCACAACCGGCTGCATTTGGGATAGTGTCGGAATATATGCCGGTGGTTGTGTAAACCAGGCCCGATGGCGATGTATAATTATAACACTCTGAAACACTGATAAAACTTGTTGTATTATTAATGGAGAGATAAATTGTGATTATAGAATCGCAACCAGCTGTATTTGAAATAGTATCGACATACATGCCTGAATTCGAATAAATAGTTCCTGCGGGAGAAAGATATGTCTCACACTCAGCAACATTAATTGTGGAAAATGTGCTTTCATTTATATTAAGGTTGATAGAAATTATGGAGTCGCAGCCAAATGCGTTTGGTATGGTATCGAAATAACTTCCTGTTTGTGTAAGAAAATCTCCCGATGGGGATGTATAATAATCGCATGCCGAAACATTGATCGAGCTTGAAGATTCATCATAAACGGTTAAATCAATAATTATTAACGAATCGCAACCTGAGAGATATGGAATGGTATCGGTATAGATTCCCGACTGACTGAATATATTTCCACCTGGTGAGATAAACGAGCCACACATAACAGGAAATATTGTATCAGTAACAAATTCAGTCATGGTAAAATTGATGGTAATGATCGAATCGCAGCCCATTATGGTTGACAAGGTATCGTAATATACACCCGATTGAGTATAAATATTTCCGGATGGTGCGGTGTAATATCCACATTCAGTAACATTTAACACCGACTGGCTTGCTCCCATAATCTGCAGATCGATAATCATTAACGAATCGCATCCTGTTAAATTCGGAATGGTATCGAAATAAATTCCTGATTGGGTATAGGTATTCCCAGTCGGCGAAATGTATGTCTCACACTCAATCGCGTAAATAGAATCGTAATAATATTCAAATATTTCAAGATTTATTGTGATGATTGAATCGCAGCCCTGCAATGTGGATAACGTATCGGAATAAATTCCTGTTAGTGTATATGTATTCCCTGCCGGAGATGTGTAACTATTACATTCTGACACAAACAGACTACTGTAAGTTTCTTCGAGAATTGTTAAATTAATCTGGATAATTGAATCGCAACCAGCCATTGTTGAGAGAGTATCAAAATAGATGCCCGATTGGGTATATAAGTTTCCAGCAGGCGAAAGATACGATCCGCAATTTGTTGGGTTAATGCCGCTTATGGTTGAATTGTTTATCGTAAGATCGATGGTAATTATTGAATCGCAGCCGATAGAATTTGAAACGGTATCAGAATAAATACCTGATTGAGTGTAAATATTCCCCATGGGCGAGTAATAATTATTACATGCCGATTCAACAATAAAACTAAAAGAAGATGCTTCAAAAGTCAGATCGATGGTAATTATTGAATCACAACCTGCTGTGTTTGGAATGGTGTCTAAATAGATTCCTGAAGAGGAAATCGTATTTCCTGAGGGTGAGACATATTGTGTACTACATTCAACAACAGTTATCACGCTCGATGTAGTAGTGGCAATTGTCAGATCAATGTAAATTAAGGAATCGCATGCCGATGAAGTGGTAATTGTATCGAAATATATCCCTGATTGTGTATAAATATTTCCGGCTGGTGAAGTATATGATCCACTACAAATAGTTGGAAATATACTATCGATAGCAAAGCCATTCATGGTAAGATTAATTGTAATAATTGAATCGCAACCAATTGAATTTGGAATTGTATCCTCGTAAGTTCCGGCAGTATAATAAACAGCCCCCGAAGGTGCAGTATAACTATTGCAGGCACTTACATTGAGGGTCGAAAAGCTGGAACTTGCCAGACCTGCTCCGGTAACCCAATTCGACGAAGTTCCTGAAAGAGCGAAGTTTGTTAGTGTGCCCGTATAGTTTCCTACACTGCTTAAAGTAGAGGTAACACCGGTATTGGTTCCGCCTGCAATTCCATCATTCAGTTTGAAATAAGCAACCAGTCCTGTTGGAGGATTGCATAGTTCGATGTTAGCTGCTTCCATTATTTGTGGAAGCGATTTCGCATAATCATACACCCTAACCTCATCGATGGTTCCATCAAAGTATTTAACACCATCAATCCGTCTGCCAATTATCATTGATGTACCTGAACCTGTGTTCATTGTTTGTGTAATGTTTCCTCCGGTATCAAGCACACCATCTACATAAAGTCGAAATTTCGTAACTGCTGTAGGTTTATAAACAACTGCTACATAATGCCAGTTTCCATCATTGACGGGAATTGTACCACTTATTCCTTCACCGCCAATTTCAATTCTTATGGCATTGCTCCATAATACATTAAAGGTAAACCTTTGCCCAAGTACAAAATTTCCCCAGCATACAATCACATTTTGAGAACCTCCGACCGATGGATTACAATTGGCAGTAGTTTTAATGTATGCTTCAATAGTTCGTGCCCCGGTTCCTGATATTCCCGGAAAGTTAGTTGCTACATAATCGTTTGCACCATCAAAGTCGAGGGCATTTTGAGCATTTATATATTCTGATAAAGAGAAAGATAGTAAAAATGATAAGGCAAGAATTACTTTTAATTTCATAGCAGCAGTGTTAGTAGTTCTTCCACAAATTTATGAAATTATTATATCAATGCATTAGCAGAGTCTGAAAACAAATAGGAACATATAGTGGTAAACCAATTCATCCGAAACATTGCGTCAGTAACTACGATGTAAAAAATCCCGCAATGAAAGAATTGTGATATGAATCTGTGCTTCAAGAAACGGAATTAATCTACTTCAGGTTGTAAGCCATCTATTAATTTGGTCTATTCATCATCTTCCGTAAGCAAAATTGTTATCAGCAACTGTAGATCCCACGATCAATAATGTTGGACTGTACGCCGCAAACTAATCACCAGGCTTTACATCAACGCAACATACATTTTTTCCATTATTGTTTTGGAATTGGTAAGTTTCAGTAATCTATAAAGTTGAAGTTATCCTGGCTACTTAACAGATTTGGTTAATGGAATTGAATTTGGACTATAAGTTAATGTATCCTTGGCATTCATGTTAATTCGGTAGCCTTCGCCGGGGTACATAATTCCGATTAGGTTAACATAATATTGGGGCCAATAAATTTCACCATCACCCGATATTACAATTTCTATATTTCCAACTATTGAAGATAGCATTATTTCAATTGGTGCATGCGAATGTCGCAAGTATCCCAGAATCGACCAGTTTGGAAATAACACAATTGGTGATTGTTCGGGTATTATCATAGTACCGATTACCTCCGTAGTTTGAGTTGAATTCATTTTTATCATGTAGCCTCTACCAATAGTCATATCTCCTATTAAATTTACCATGTACTGTGGCCAATAAATATTTCCATAACTATCTTTAACAATAATTAGGTGATTTTCAATTCCTGACAAGACATCGGCAATATCTGGCTGATAAGGATCTATATAGGTCGAATAACAACCCCAGCCTTGTTGAAGGTTTATGGTTTGTGTATTGATAATAAATGTTGCTAAACTTTGGATACCACTATTTCCATTTACCACAAAAGCATCAAGGTTAGTATAAGTAGAATCATAAGTTGCAGATAAAAAATATGCTATTCCCGAGGATGCATCCCATATTTTCCATTGAAATGTTTCGTTGTTTTGAAAGCCATCCTGACCTGGGGTCAATAAATCATCGCCCCATGCTGTAATTGCACTTGCGTTTTTTGTCCACATTGTATAACCGCCACAGGCCAGTGTCCCCGACGAATCGTAAAAAACTCCGATGTAATCTCCAGATTCAATAATTGGCGGGAAATAAATCTGACTGAGAAGAGGTAAAAATATTGTATGTCCCACCCCTGTATTCACAAACTCCCAGGCCGGAGGATTGTCGATTGAATAGCAAGAGCCATCAGAGATATTAGCTAATGGATTGTAGTTTAATGCAGTGGAGTCCATACACCCATAAATAAATACTGTATCCTCCAAAATTTCAAAATTGGTGGATATTGAACAATTGGTGAAATCGGTAATTGTAACGAAATAAGTTCCTAAACCCAGCGTACTATCCAAAGCGGCAGTTGTCCCATTCGACCAAAAAAAACTAAAAGGTGATGTTCCTCCCGTAACTTCAAGACTTGCAATTCCATCTGCCATTCCAATATTCGAAGCATTTTGAGTTGTAACCGACACTACAATCTGATCGGGCTGATCAATCATTGTTACAAATAATTCTGTGCAATTATTTGCATCGCTCACCCAAATCATATACAAACCTGCTTCTAAACCTGATATATTGTTTGTTGATGCACCATTTGAGCAGTATATCTCGTAAGGAAGAACTCCTCCGCCAATACTTAAATCAATGCTACCTTGATTGTTACCAAAGCAGGAATTATGGGTCACTATTGTTGATATTTCAACAGGATCAGGCTCAATCATGGTAACTGATTCAGTTACCTGACAGTTATTAGAATCGGATACGGTCACCGAATAATTTCCGGGAGAAAGGTGATATAAAGCTGAATTACTTCCTCCATTATCCCATACATACGAATAGGGAGAAATACCTCCTACAGTATTTAATGCAATCGTTCCATTTGAAAATCCATTGCATTGCACACCATATCCATTAAAGTCGGAAATTGTCATACCGGAAAATAATTGGGATGGTTCTACAATTTCAATAATAAGAGAATCACTGCCACCAATAATCACTTCGCTTGTCAGAGAAACAATTCCGCTTGTTCCATTCAACATCCAGTTGCCCATACCGGTAAACGAGGTACTACTGGAGTAAACAGCTTCAGCTTCTATTACATATCCCTGGGTAAATATAAGCCAGGTAAATTCCTCCTGATTTGCAAATCCATTATTGAGTGATGTATTTGCCCCCCATGCCGCTATTGCAGTTGTAGTACCCTGCCAGGTTATATATCCTCCGCAAGCAAGGGTTCCAAGTGAGTCGTAAAAAACACCAATCAAATCACCGTTTACAAGTGGATTTCCATTTACAGTTACTGAATTTGATGGAATAAGAATTATGTGGCTCGTTCCCGTATTTAAATAATTCCAGCTAATAGGTTGGGTTATTATGTTTGCGTCGACAGCAAAGCAGCCATTTGCATCCTGTATGGTAGGAGAATATAATCCCGGGCCTAAATTCTCAATATCTTCGGTCGTGGCTCCATTCGACCACAAGTACAGGTAAGGTTCAGTTCCTCCCGACACTATAAGATCAATACTTCCATCATTTGCCCCGTTGCAACTCACATCCTCATGTGAATAGGAAACAACTGGATGGGAAAATGTTTGTGACTGAGAAGTAAAACAATTATTCGAGTCGTATACATATAATTCAATATCTCCGGTGTAAGTACTTAAATCGACAGGAAGAAAATTTGGTGTTGTGGTGGAATCAAGGCATGGCAGACTCATTACATTTAAGAAAGAGTCAATTATCATGTTGTTGTTATTGAGATAATAGAAACTGTAAGGCGGGATACCCCCAAAATTAGAATTACTCCCACCATTTGTTGCACAAATTTCCACAACCTTTATGTTAGCGCAATCGTAAGTAAAGCTTATGTTGAACGACAATTCCGATGGGTCTGTCACTTCTACACTGCTTGCATAATCAGCCAACCCATCCATCGAAATGGTTAAATAATAGGTGCCAGATAACAAATCAAGAATTTGCAGGTTGTTAGATGCTAAGGTGCCGGGAGACGGACCATTTACAAATACTGCGGTGACCACAGTTCCAGGAGATACATTAATATTAATAATTCCATCATCATTACCGTAACATTGGGGATCAATACCCTCAACACCCATTACCTGGGCATTTATTTCAAGAAGAGATACAACAAAGAAAATTGAGCTAATTAATAAAGGTGTAATTGATTTCATGGCTATCAATTTTAAATTATAAATCCGGGAACAAAAGGTTTGGATTCAACATAATACGTACTTGTTGCTTTTTCGCTGCTACACAGAAACTTGAATTATATCTGTTGTCATCTCATAGTTTATGATATAAAATTATAAAAAATATCGGACAAAAAAACAAGAATAAGATTCCTTATTGTTCATTTTATCTTAATCAATATTGTTCAGGTGACATTCGTTATAAGACCAAAATGCACATATATGATTGATATTGAATCGACTGAAACGAAAGGAAGATCAATCCCTATTCTTCAACATCATATCCATCACTTGAAAATTCAAGGTAAATATTTTGATTAACTACATTGCTTTCAGTGAAAATTCCCTCACAGTCGATCGAAGTACCATTTAAAAGATAAGCTTCAAATTCATTGTCGGTAGATTGCATAAAGGAACTTTCATTATCGGTAGCTGATATTGTCAAATTTGTGTGATTAATATCCTCAATACTAAATGTTAATTGATTGTTCTTGAATCCAATGCCGCTAACATAATTAAACAGAAATTGAATATCCTGTATATCTGTTAAATCATAAACGGGAATAATATCTACCATCGGCAAAGGAAATCCTTCGAATAATAAACCCGGATTTGAACCAATGCTATTGTCGATAAAATACCAATTATCAACATACTCGAAAGTACCGGAAAAGGTCTTCCCATACTGCGTTTCCAAAGCATCATCAGGATATAAGGGATAGTTGTCCTCATAGTAGTTATAGGTGATATATATTTTATATTCCCCTGTTTTCTTAATAATCAGTTCATAGTTAAAATTGATATTTACGTTCGATTTCGAGTGGGCATCTTCGTACTCGTTTTTCGGAATGTGATAACCGACCAGTGTGTCGTAGGGATCATCTTCGGTTGTGGCAAGCAACTGGTTGTACGTTGCAAGGGCATCAGCATAATTAAAAGACCTCGAAAGAACTGTTTGGTCTTCAAATTCCTGGGGCAAGGGATTTAATAAGCCATCTACTGCATCTTCGCAGTCGTCATCGAGCCAGCGAAACTCGGTATCTTGAGAATAAAACTTTTCGGAATAACCGCTTTCGAGTTGCCAGACAGCAGATAGTTTATTTAGAATTTCATATTTCGTTGTATCTACCACATAAAGTGTATCAATAAGCCCTGCTCCACTATTATTATTTTTATCGCACGATGTAGACAATGCTAAAAGAAAAAAGCCAATTATTAGGATTAAAGTATGATATTTTGTTTTCATGATGATCTGTTGGTTTTTAAGAAAAAGGGGAACCGGATCTGCAAAGCATCATTTGCTTCGCGTCCAACTCCCCTGAGATTTTACTCTACTATAATATTTACTGCCCTATGAAATAACTTGCTGAAACAACAATCACCTTCTGGGTATATTTGTTGTCCTTCCTCCATTCTTCACTGTCGGGATCATCATATTTGGCTGTAAAGTTTCCTAAACCTAACGAATAGCCAACATTAACTAAAACCGGCCCTACCTGATAGCCAACGCCAAAGTTTAATCCAAAGTCCAATCCATGATATGGCCATTCATCATCGGCTACATCTCCTTCTCCAACTGCTCCATAAAATGGTTTTAGCTTTTCACTGTCTTTTTCGCCTTCGATATCCCATTTATTTACTCCTCCTATTCCTACTGCAACAAACGGACCTGCATATGCCTGGATTTGACTGTTGATTTTATAGGCTAAATGCAAAGGTATTTCAATATAGTGAAATTTAAATTTGTCATAACCATCGCCAACGTAATCGGCGTCCGACTTAAATCCTTTCGATGTAAACATTAATCCTGGTTGGAATAACACTTTATTGGTTATGTTAAATTCAAAGGTAGCTCCGAAGTGAATACCCGGGCGCATCTTAGTGTCCATCTCATCTTCACTATCTTTCAGATTCTGACCAATGTTGCTCAAATTCACTCCGGCTTTCACACCATATTTAATTTGAGATTGGGCCTGGAATCCCAATAGTAATAAAACAACAATTACTGATGATAATGTAAAATTTTTCATTTGATCTGATATTTTAATGGTACGCCTACTCTTAAGGATTTTCGGCTTCCTCCATAAATTATTATCTGTTCTATTTACAGTCTTACAACTTTCCGGTTCATCAAGAATCACTGATTTTTTTTATATCAATTAATTCAAAAATTAATACAGTCAAAATTACTCAATCAAATTTATCCACCTATGATTATGATCATATTATCTGAACCATTGTGCTATTCATTACCAGCCAGTAATTAAAACAGGGTATAGATTTACATCAACGCTCATCGACGCACATTTGGCTATAACATCATTTAACGAATATGTGGTTAAAGACCCTTCGAGAGGCGGAGCATCACCAATTACTATAATCATACGCTTGGCCGATGATGACCAGGTCAGATTATCAACTGTCACATAGATACCATCATATACCGACTCTGGTGTATCACCACCACCGTAGACATCAATATCCTCAAGAAAAGAATGAGCAATTGCATAGTCATTCGTAAAATTGAACCATTCATACCATCCGGTTGGATCTTCGTTTGCATCGTTATACACAGCCATTGCAAGCAAGGTACTACTTGGCAGTTGATCGATAATACTCGACAACGAACTTTTTACCTCATCGATATCATCCCACATACTTGCCGTATTATCGATAAGGAATACAAGGTCGGT
>CAYLZH010000041.1:0-23865 GCA_964388245.1 uncultured Bacteroidales bacterium | reverse complement strand
TCAAATGTAGGGACTTTTGCACAAATAAGCAACCACCGTACCTCACTACATTCGCCGCCGCATAATAATACATCCAGTATATCAATATGTTACAAATTACTATACCTGAATTTTAAGCAATTTTTGATGAAAATCTGAGGTTGCTGTCCAAGTTGGGATAAGTAAATCGAGCTCCCGACCATCCGATGTTCTTATGTGGAAGAATGATAAATCAGAATTAATATACCCTGCCTGCTTTATTATCTCCGATACAATTGCACTCTCAAGTTCATGGCCGGTTATAGCATCACTTTTTTGCAATATGACCCGCATTTTACCTGTATCGGTAAAATGAACCTTTGGCGCTCGTACAAGCCTTTTCTTTGGATTCCGGTTCCACGACTGTAAGGTTATCGTTTAGTAACTGATTCCCATTAACTCTAAAAAGCGTAGAGCTGTTTTAGAACTTACTTATGGCTTTGCACTTATCCAATAGTCATATATGTCTTTAATAGATTTATTGATATGAAACTTTTTAAGCCATCCTAAATTCCTGAGCCTTGAATTATTTCCTACAAAAAGTGGAACATCAAGAGGCCTTAACTTTTCTTTATCTACAAAAATTTCAACTTCTTTATCTGTATAAGAAATAAATCTCTTTAAGATGTCTTCAATAATAATTGCTTCGCCACTACATACATTATAGGCCTGTCCTGCAATACCTTTCTCCATAATTATTTTATAGGCCAATACAACATCCCTTATATCCGTAAAATCTCTTTGGGCTTTTAAATTGCCCGTATTAATAGTGTTGATACCCTTTTTGTCAAGATCGATTACCTGACTTGCGAAATCAGGAAATACAAAACCCAATGGCTGGTAAGGTCCGCAATAATGGAAGGTTCGCGTAAAAAGAATATCCATTCCATATGTTTTCTGATAATAGGCACCTGTTTCTTCCTGAAACTTTTTACTTAAGCCATAAAGGTTTCTCGGATTCATTGTGCATTCTTCTTTTATAGGTAATTGACCGGCGGTTACCTCACCGTAGACTTCGGCCGATCCGGTAATTAAAATCCTTGCATTGGGAACAAGCTCACGTACTTTATCAAGTAAATTAACTGTTCCTGAAACATTAACCTTGAATAATCCCGGGGCATCAATATCAGTTCTGCCAACATGAACAAAGGCAGCCAAATGATAAATTTCATCGGGCATAACCTCCTTAAGAACAGTTTCAACATCTTTTGAATGAGTGATATCACATTGGAAAAATTTCACATCTTTATAAAAAGACTTGTTTATTTCAGTTTTATCGAGTCCGAATATGGAAATATCTTCATCCGGCAATAACAGATTATATAAATGATAAGCGGCAAATCCGTTTATTCCTGTAATTAATATTTTTTTCATTGTTCTTGATTTTTTATTCACGACAAAAACAATTAGTAATCAATAATTATCTTGCTTCGATTGTCGAAAGTAGTTCTTTTGAATGCAACATTTCGATCATATCACTTTCCAAATTTCAATTTCCAAACACTGGTGAAAGCACTAATTATTTCATTAATACTTAAGTTTGAGATACCCCGGGTTCTGTTAACAAATCGTGTTGGTACCTCGCCAAAAGAAAAACCTTTTAGAAAAAGTTGATAGGCTATTTCGGATAACACAATGTATCCCTTCGATTTTATTTTATCTTTTTCAATACTTTTTGCTGATTCAATTGAGTAACACCTGTATCCATTGGTATAATCTGAAATAGGAATTTTAAGAAGAAACCGTGCGTAGAAATTGGCTATCTTACTGAAAACAGCTCTTTGAAATGGCCACCCAACAATCGAACTATCGGGCAAATATCTTGACCCAATCACTACATCAACCTCCTTCGATTTCTCAAGAATTAACGGAAGCTCATCAGGATCGTGTGAAAAATCTGCATCCATCTCAATTACTCTATTATAGAATCCTTTTTTTATGGCCTCACTGATTCCGTCGAGAACCGCCCCGCCCCTGCCATCCTTTTTATCACGTGTGAGTAAAGAAACACGTGAGTTGTTTTTGAAATTGTCGATTATTTCTTCAGAAGTTCCATCTGGTGAATTATCATCAACAACCAAAACATCTATTTCGTAATTATTACCCAAAATATGTTTTATTAATCGGGTAATATTTTCTTTTTCGTTGTAGGTTGGAATAATTACAAGTACATTCATACATCTTCATTTTCAATGATCAAATCAAAAACACGAACAATGTGATCCAGGTCTTTTTTTTCCAAATATTGATGACATCCAATATAAAATGAATGTTTTCCAACAAATTCTGCATTAGGCAATTTCCCTTGATATTTTGCTTTAAATCTTAAGAATGCAGGTTGTTGAGTAGGCATACATCCAAACAACGGCCTGTTTTCAACGCCATATTCTTCAAGTTTCTGCCTAAAGCTTCTTCTGCTGATTCCTTTACCGTTTTTCCGGATGGTTATAGGATAGGCCAGATAACTCACATTTTTATCAAATATCGGTAGTTCAAAAATATCATTATACTTTTTCAGTTTTTCATTCAGATATTTTACATTATTATGTCGTTTGGAGATAATTGTGCCGGCTTTATTAATCTGTGGGATAGCTAAAGCTGGAGCAAATTCGGTGGTTTTAAAATTATATGCAACGTATTCATGCGTAAAGCGTGGGTCCAGATCCTCGTTCGATTCAAATCTGCTTATTCCTGGACAATGACCTTTATGTCGTGTGCAAACCAGGCAATTACAAACCCGTCCATTGGCTTTTAATTGTCGCATTAATGCATAAAGCTTTTGATCATTTAAGGTAATACAACCCATTTCACCAGCCTGTATGTTATGAGCGATATAAAATGAAAAATCGGCCATAAGCCCTAATGAACCTGTTTTCCTTCCTTTATATACTGATCCATGAGCCTGTGCCGAATCTTCAAAAACAAACAAATCATATTTAGAAGCGATATCATTTATTTCATCCATTTCGTTTGGATATCCCATTAAATGTACAGGAAGGATGCCGGCGATCTTTTTTGGTCCTGTTTTCTTTATTGCATTTTCAATTTGATCAACTTTCAGTTTAAATGTGTTTGCATCAATATCGACAAAAACCGGCTCCAGCCCAGAAAGAATTATCGCGTTAATAGTTGAGGCATATGTAACGGGACTGGTAATAACCATTGCTCCTTTACGAACTTTCGGAAACCTTTCATCATAGATCAAAGCCAGCAGACCAACTAATAGTGCAGCAGTTCCGGAACTAACAGCAAGGCAATAATTAGTGCCAATGTAGTCCGAAAAGATTTTTTCAAACTCCTTCACTTTCTCCCACTCAGAAATCCGGCCACCATCAATAACCTGTTGAATCGATCTTTTCTCGTCTTCGCCTAAAATAAAATCACCTACCGGTACTCTTCGATAATTCATGCTTCAATGCCATATTTGTAGGGTAGAAAATCTTTCATCTGTTTATCCTCAATCAGGATTGTCGTTTCAATTTTCGATCACTATTTTTTTCACGACATCGTATTTCTTTAACCGGATCAAGTTAATCAAATTAAAATACTTTCATCAGAAAAAATACTTAAATTGATATAGATTCGAAAGGTGAAACATTCCTGTTTTGTGCTTTGGTGATGAGTTTGGGATGGATTTGCCGAAGGATCCCCAACGAAATTATTGTTCATACAGCAGGAGGACTTGATTTTAGGGTACCTGTTTTGAAAAACCTGGCATCGAAAGAAAAATGGAAACATCCGAAGAAAGCTAAGACCGCTATGGTTGGGATAAAACAACATATGAATGAATTGGAATGCTATGCCTGCCACAGTACCTGGGTGGCTCAATGCTACGGTTGTCATGTTAAAGTCGACTACTCAAATAAATTTACATCAACAGACTGGGTCAGGTCAGATAATCTTCATTTCCCAAATGGCGAAACTGCCGAGACTATGCCCGGACGTGAACCCGAAAAACAACCAGGCAAAGCAGTTGAAGGAAGAAGTTATCTGCGCTGGGAAGATCCAATTTTTGGTATTAATGGAGAAGAGCCTAAAACCAAATAAGTCCGGGAAGAAATAGTATCCCTGACAATCATTTACTTTTTAATATTTTGAATCCCGGTCTTTAATCGGGTCAGTGTTTCTTCCTTGCCAATTACTTCAATTATATCAAACATGTGAGGCCCTTTTGATTCTCCAACAATACATAGCCTGAAAGCATTCATCACACCACCCATGCTAAGTTCCTTTTTCTCTATCCAGTCTTTTACCTTTTCCTCTGTGTTGGTCGAAGAAAAATCATCAATAGCCTCAAGTATTTCGGAAAGTTCAAGCATAAGTGCTGGCGTATTTTCTTTCCATCGTTTTTTTACTGTTTTCGGATCGTATGATTTTGGCGCTTCGAAAAAGAAATTTGCCTGATCCCATAGTTCTGAGACAAACTGCACCCGTTCTTTTACAAGACCGGTAACTTTTTCAACTTTCAAAATATCAACAGCAATATTTTTTTCCTTTAGTACCTGAAGAAACTTGCCGGCTATTTCGCTGTTATTTTTTTTCTGAAGCCATTGCTGATTAAACCATTTTGCTTTTTCAGGATCGAAACGCGAACCTGATTTCCCAACGTTTTCCAAACTAAAAATATCAATCAATTCCTGAATACTAAAAATTTCTTGTTCGGTTCCCGGATTCCAACCCAACAATGCAAGTAGATTAACGAAAGCCTCAGGAAAATATCCCGATTCCCGGTATCCCGTAAAAATTTCTCCATCGGGGCTCGACCATTCGGTAGGAAAAACCGGAAATCCCATTTTGTCACCATCGCGTTTGCTGAGCTTGCCCTTTCCGGTGGGCTTTAGCAAAAGCGGCAGATGTGCAAACTTTGGCTGATCCCATCCAAAGGCCTCGTAAAGCAACACATGCAGTGGTAACGATGGCAACCATTCCTCTCCACGGATAACATGGGAGATTTCCATCAGGTGATCATCAACAATATTTGCCAGATGATATGTAGGCATTCCATCTGATTTAAATAGAATTTTATCGTCGAGAGTTGATGTATTTACAACTACTTTGCCCCGGATAATGTCATGCATAACTACCTCCTTGTTTTCAGGTATTTTAAATCTGATAACAAAAGCTTCACCGGCATCGATTTTTCGCTGAACTTCTTCTTCGGGCAAGGCTAAAGAATTCAATAATTGTTGCCTCACAGATGCATCATATGTAAATGTACGCTTTTCCGATTCAGCTTCATCCCGAAGCTTGTTTAATTGCTCAGGTGTATCGAATGCAATATATGCATGACCCGATTGCAATAATTGTTCGGTATGCTGACGATACAATTCCCGCCGTTCCGATTGCCGGTAAGGCCCATATGTACCACCCTCCATAATTCCTTCATCGAACTGTATTCCGCACCAGGCAAGCGAATCCATAATATATTCTTCTGCTCCGGGGACATATCTGGCTTGGTCGGTATCCTCAATTCGAAGTATGAATTTACCTCCGCATTTTTTTGCAAACAAATAATTGAATAGTGCCGTTCGAACACCTCCCATATGTAATGGCCCTGTTGGGCTTGGGGCAAATCGTACCCTTACTTTTTCTGCCATATCTGAAATTTTCCGGCAAAGATACGTCAATATGTTTTTGATAGTTGGAAGTTATTTCAAAAATTTTGTTTTGGAGACTGGCTATATGTTATTCCCAAACTTCACTTTAAACTCTAACATTACCCGGCGGCCAAGCACATTGCTCTCTACTTGCTGGATAAAATTTACTCCCGATTTATGGCTTATACTTTTGCTTTTATCCAACAGATCATATCCACGGATCGAAATTGCGCCTTTGTTTCCTTGTAGAAAATAGTAGCTAATACCTGCATTAAGAAAAGGCATACTAATAGATTCACTCAGGTTTTTGGCGTTGTAGTTTACTATGTTGCCGTCGAGGTCGAAGCTCCATTTTTCAGTGGGAGTAAAACCGATTTCAGTAAAGTAAGAAGTGTTGAAATAATTGTTGTTTAACGAATCGGCTATTGAAAATTGCGAGTTGGTGAAACTAACCGAACCTCCTGCATTTATTTGCCATATTTCTTTATTCCGATTGCTGAAGCTGAGCCTTAAAAAGTGGGTATTGGTGGTGTTAATGTTTTCTTTTTCATCGACCATGCTTATGCCCTTATCCCAATTTTCGTGGGCAGCTATTTTAACTTCAAGGCCAATTGGCCGGATTGGTGTAGAGAAATAAGCCATTCCGGATAGGGCATAATTGTAATCGACATTAACAGGGGTAATAACCTGCGAGAAGTCCTCATTTGTGGTATGTGAAAGGCCAATCTTATTTCGTGTGTATGTTGCACTAAGCCGTGTAAACAAAGAAGTAAAGGAGAATTGATCGAAAACTGACCAACGGGCATTTATATTGTGACGGTATTCGGGTGTAAGATCGAGGTTGCCCTGGTACATCGACACAGGGTTCATGTTGTTGATAACAGGAAAAAGCTGGCTGACTGAAGGCATCCCGACACTCGAGTTATACCGGACAGATATCCTTCTACCTGTGCGATAGGAATTACTATAATTCAATCCTGGCAGGAAATGAAAATACGATTTTCCCTTATCGGTAATATCTGCCAGGATCTTGTCTTGCTGATCCCAGCCAACACCAAACGTAATATTGAAATGCTTTTGGGCTGTACTTTTCTTTATCGAAATGGCAGGTCTCACAAAGGAATTGGCAATGGAGAAATCAGCACTTAACGAGTCGATTGTGAAGTCGTCAACAGAATTTCCCTGGATGCGATCAAAGCTTTCGTTCTTAATCCCAAAATTGACATTTCCAGTTATGTACCAAAAATCCCTGATCTCCTGTACTATTGTTGGGTTAGCCGACAATCTTGTATTTCGGGTAGTGGTATTCTTAAACTGCTCCGAAGAATTCAAATTATAAGGATTGAAAAACTCACCAATATTTGTCCAACTCATATCTGAATTATCCTCTGCATAATTTGCTGTAATATTGGTCTTTATTTGGGTTTTGCTTTCGTTGAGCTTTGCAATATAAACTAATTTGGCGTACCCATCTGAATTGTCGCTTTTGCTATCTGTAATATTATCCCATAAATTTAAAACAGTATCGCCAAAGCTGGTTTGTGTAAGGTTTTTACTTAAGTATGAATTAGCGGAAATATTAATGTCACCATCCAGTGTCAGGTTGTGGTTTGTATTAAATTTATGTCGGATGCCAAAGTTTATCTCATGTGGCGAATCAGTTTCATCATTTTCGAAATCGCTGTCCTGGAAATAGGATTCATCGCTTGTGTAGTTTTCTTTTAGTGTGTTTTGCTCCAAAAGTGTTGTGGTAGACCGGCCCAGGTAACTCAGGAAATACCGGTTGTATTTGTTTGCATTGTAGGAAAGATTGAAACCACCCGCGCCTGTCGTATTGAGCCCGTTAACTTTTTTGCCAAAATCGCCGTGTCCTTTTTTGGAATACCCAAACTCATTTACATTGTTGTACATTCCCAGCACAGCAATTTGCGACTTTCCAGTAAATCGATACAATTTTGCCGATGCCTTGTATAAATCCTCGTATCCAACACCAGCTTCCACATTTCCGAAGGATCCCTTTTTATGTTTTTCATCCAGGATAAGATTTATGGTACGGTCGCGAACACCATCGTCGATGCCCATAAAGTCAGCTTCTTCAGATTTCTTATCATACACCTGGACTTTCTTGACGGCTTCGGCAGGCAGGTTTTTGGTAGCAACTTTTGGATCTTTACCGAAAAACTCTTTGCCATCGACCAACACTTGCTGTACATCCTCGCCCATCGCTTTTACATTGCCGGTTTCATCCACCTCAATACCCGGAATTTTTTTCAGTAAATCTTCGGCTACTGCATGTGGTTTTGTTTCAAAGGCTTTTGAATTAAACTCAACAGTATCGCTTTTAAAGGAAATCGGTACATATTCGGCAACCACCTCGACTTCTTCCATCGAAGCAGGCGACATTATTTTATCACCTATGTTTCCTCCAATGGTCCCGGGAATGGTAATGTTTTCAGTAATGGTTTTCATTCCAACAAAAGAGAACTGAATTATATATTTATCGGGCTTGATATTTTTGATCTGATAAATACCATCGGTTTTTGTAACTCCAAAATATTTTAGCGTGGAATCTACCGGATTTAGCAAAGTTACTGTAGCATAACTAAGGGCTTCGCCGCTATTGTCATTTATTTTTCCTGTAATGGAATGTTGGGAAAAGCTTGTTAAGTAGGTAAATAAAAATGTAAGAAGTAAAAGATTTCGCATTGGTTTAAGTGTATAGGTTTATTGATTTGGTTGATTTGTAGAGGGCAGTTAGCATTCTTCCGATTGAGTCAATCCTTGATCTTATTTCTATTAATTTGCTATGGGGTAATAATTCCAAATCCACGGCAAGAATCAGTTGATTTAAATCTTCCATCAAGCTACTAAAAGAAAGCTCGTAGAACCTGGCCTTCTCTTTACCGCTCCACCGAGTACTTCCTTCGGCAGTATTAATACTTACCGAAACAACTGCACTTCGAAGTTGACTTGTCAAACCAAATCTTTCTTCTTGTAGAAATCTGTCAGTTATGAGATAAAAAGATTTTACCAAGCATTGTGATAGCTGCCAAACATCCAAACTTTCAAAAGAATATTTCATATTATGGTTTATCGGTTGATTTGTGGATAGGTTTTTTGGTTTATGGCTCTAACTATTAGGTATGTATTCGTATGATAACAACTTATAAACTTATACACCTAAAAAAATTAATGAGGCCCTCTCCCCCTGCCATGTCCTCGTCCTTTGCCATGGGCTTTCATCCTGGCTTCCCTGGCTTTTCTTGCTTCTTCGGTTTTTTCAACCATAATCGCTTCAAGTTCTTCGTTGGTAACTTTTTTCCCTTCATTAGGCTTAATAATAACATCTTCGGATGGCAAAGATTTCTCTATGCTTGAGGCAAGAAGGATAGTTTCCCCGTTTTTTTCAACAGCAAGGATTAATCCTGGTAATCCATAATATTGATCTGGTCCAACTGATATTGGTATTTGAGGTGCAAACCAGGCTTTTACTATCTGGCTGTCGATTTCCATTTCGGCGCTCATACATACATAGTCAAGAATTTTTCTTTTTTCTTGTGCAATTTTCCAGGCCGGTGTTTCAATATCACCTTCAATAATGAAATAGCGTGTCATAAACTCCTTCTGTTCAATTATATTGCTTTTTTCAAGATTGTAGTAAACCTTATTTAAATTTGCTTTTGGCGCCTTTCCCCAACTTTTCATGTGCATTGCTCTTCGTGCCTCTCTCGAGAGTTCTTTCTGTTCCAGGGGATTTTCAGAATACAATGCAAAATCACCTTTAAAATACAGGATATATGCAGAACTAACCTCTGATGGCAGGCTTGCAATAAATTCATTCCACCTTGGATCATCTCTCTTTTCGAAATCGAATTTGGTAACTTTCGAATATTTAATAGTACCGATTAATTCGTCTTGCGCTGATAGGCTACTACCAACAACTATCAGCATGATAACAACTAATAGCTGAATAAAATACTGTCTTTTCATTCGTCTTTTTTTAATTTGTAGCAAATGTAGCAAATGAAGACGATTTCTAACTGAAAAACTTGCGGTAGGAGAAAGTAGGCCAAAAAAGCTAAATTGAAATTCTGAAAGAACATATTATCGTTTTCAACTTTCGAATTTGATACTTTTTCAGGATAAAGAGCTAAATATGAATAAGATTGTTGCCATACTCAATATGCATGTTTAATTTTCATGAATTTTGAAAGAGTCTTTCTGATCGTTCGATTGAAACTTAAATATCCATAGTTAACAGATTGATGCAGGAGAATAGCAGATTCAGCAATTATGCAAAGCTGCCAAATACAAAACCATGTGTTCAGAAGCTGTGACTTTTGCGCATTCGCTATTTTATTATGATTCCGTTTTAGGTGTCGATTGAAATGTGTAAGTTTAAGCTTGGATCAAATTCTAAATTTCAAACTATGAATTACCTGTACAATTTCCATAGTCACACAGATTACTGCGACGGTGCTAACACAGCCGAAGAAATGATTTTAGCTGCCATCGAACTGGGTGTAAAATCTTATGGAGTATCGAGTCATGCCCCTGTTCCGTTTCCAAATTACTGGAGTATGGAAAAGGGTAAGCTGGGCAAATACATTCAGGAAATTAACACACTTAAAGAAAAGTACAAAGATCGAATTGAAATTTTCTGTGGCCTCGAAACGGATTTCATCTATAAATTTTCGGGAACTTCTGTCTTTAATGATGTTGAAGGATTAGACTATTTTTTTGGATCGATCCACTACCTCTACGAAAATCCATATGATTATTTGTTCGAGATTGATGGCCCTTTTAAGAATTTCCAGAAAGGATTTAAAAGGGTGTTCAAAAGCGATCCCATTGCAATAACAAAGCGTTTTTATGAACTCACACGTAAAATGATCGAAACTGATCCCCCTGATATAGTTGGCCATATCGACAAAATTAAGTTGAATCTTAGTAAAATAATTCCCAACCTGGAGCATCAAGACTGGTATCTCGAAGAAATTGAAAAATTGATAACCTGCCTTTCCAAATATCAACCAATTGTTGAGGTGAATACTCGAGGTATGTACAAAGGATACATATCCGAGCCTTATCCATCGAAATATATTTTAAATAAAATGTGTGAAAACCAAATTCCTATATCTCTTAATTCCGATTCGCACCAACCTGATGAAATATTGAAAATGTATCCTGAAACAATTAAATTGCTGAAAGATATTGGTTTTGTGGAATCATTGGTGCTGAGAGAAGGAAGATGGCAAGGAGTAAAAATTTAACTGCCACCACGACGAAAAGATGCAAAGAAATCTTTGTGTTTTTATGTCATAGCGGTGAAATTTTATTCATTTTGTAACTTTCACAATTTGCCAGCGTCTCCCCCGTGTAATGTCGAGAACATTGTTTGAAAAATACATAATGCCAGCGACGGAAAAGATGTACCGATATGCTTTTTCGATCCTAAAGGATGCCGAAACAGCTGCCGACGTGGTGCAGGAGTGCCTATTGAAAATCTGGGAAAAGCGTGATATGTTGCCCGAAATCCAAAATCCCGATTCGTGGGCTATGCGCATTACTCGCAACCAGTGTTACGATTGGGTAAAGATGAACCGCTTTACTTTAATCGGTGCCAAAGAACTTAACCAATCTGATAACCAAAGTGCCGACGGCCAGGTGCTTGTAAACGATTATCAGAAATGGCTGGTTGCTATCTTGGACTCCTTGCCCGAACGGCACAGGGAGATCTTTCACCTGCGCGAGGTGGAAGAATTGAGTTACCAGGACATTGCTGTGATTGTGGGGATTAGCCTTAGCGACGTTAAAGTAATCCTGCACCGGGTACGTGGAAAGATTAGAACAGGAATGCAAAAAATCGAGGAGTATGGAATCGCAAATTAGAGAGTTACAGGAAAAATATTGGGCCGGCGAAACCTCGGTTGAAGAGGAAAAGGCCTTGAAAGAGTACTTTTTTAATCAAAAGGGATTAAGCGCTGAGGCTGGATATTTCAAGCAGTTGAAGAGAGTAGCAGAGCAAAAACCAACTGTCGGATTCACCCATCCCGGAAGGTGGATGCGTTTGCCACAATGGTTAATGTCAGCGGCGGTAATTACTGGCTTATTAGCTGGAGTCTACCTAATAAATGTTTATCAGAACAGAAATGAGTTTTTAGTTGAAGATCCCCAAAAGGCTATGGAGATAACCCGTCAGGCACTGATGAAAGTTTCGACAGGGATGAACAAGGGAACAGCTTATGTCGATAATATTAAAAAGATCGACCAGGCTGCAGAGATGGTAAAATACAAAACCGAGCCTGTTTTCGGATCAGGTTTTTTTATCAGTAATTATAAAGACTAATTTCATGTATCAAGTATCACAAAAAAAGAAATGTTAATAAATGATTAAAAACCTAATTTCAAATTTCGAATATCTAACAAAAACAAAATAATCATGAAAAAGAATTTTTTAATTATCGGAATTATGCTGTTGTCGTATGCAGGTATGGCACAAGGAACAATTATCGAAAAGTATTTCAATGAGTATGCCGAAAATGAGGCATTCACTAAAGTAACAGTCAACAGCAAAATGTTCTCGTTGTTTACTGAGCTGGAACCAAACAGCAAGGACGAGGAAGCATTTCTTAAAGCAGTTAGCAAGCTGAAAGGTTTAAAAGTATTGGCAAATGATAGTGCGGTTCAAGCTTCAGGATTATATGTCCAGGCTTGTACCGATATAGATAATGCCGGGTACGAAGAGTTAATGACTGTTCAGGATGCCGAAGAGGACATGAAATTTTCAATCAAGGAAAAGAATGGAAAAATTGAGGAATTGATAATGGTTGTTGGTGGCAGGAAAAACTTTGTTATGCTAAGTCTGTATGGTGAGATCGACCTGAACAATATTTCGAAGATTGCTCGCTCAATGAAAATAAACGGACTCGAAAACCTGAATAAAATTGATGATGCTGAAGAGAAGTAGTACATTTCTGGTCATTATAGTAACAGGGCTAATTCAACCACTTCTGGCGCAGCAACAAATCATTAAAGCTTATGCCGATACCACAAGCGAAAGATATTATTGTTTTTATCCCAGCACTTTGAGAATGCTTAATCTGTCAAAAAGCGAGGATTACAATAAAATGGTGAAGGACATTGAAAAGCTAATGGTATTCAAGCTTGATACTACGGCAACAGAAGAAAAAACATACCTCATCATGTTGCAGGATTATAAGGCGAATGGTTTCGACGAATATGCTGTAATGACCGGAGGTAAGACGAACTTTCAAATCTTTGGAAAAGAAGAAAAAACCAACGAATTTGTGGGAGTTATTAAGTCCGAAAAGGATCTTTATATATTCTATATGCTTGGGATGATCGATTTTATAAAGATACCATCGTTGATACAAAGCATTCAAAGCGGTGACATGCTTAATATTTTTACTCTTAACTCGAGATAGCCTTGAAAACCATACTTCAAATCCAACAACTATCAAAAAGCTTTGGTAAGATACAGGCCGTAAACAAGCTCGATCTACAAGTATTACAGGGTCAGGTATTTGGCATACTTGGACCAAACGGAAGTGGGAAAACCACAACACTTGGAATGATACTTGAAGTTGTGGCTCCTGATTCAGGAAATTTCAATTGGTTCGAGAATAAATCCAATGTTGAAGCCCGAAAGATGATAGGCTCCATCCTGGAGACTCCAAGTTTTTATCCATACCTTACTGCTGTTCAAAACCTGAAAATTGTTGCCCATATCAAACAGTGCAGCCCGGAAGGAATAGCTGATGTACTTAATCTAGTTGGGTTAACCGAGCGAAAGGACGACAAATTCAAGACATATAGTCTTGGAATGAAACAGCGCCTTTCGATTGGTGCTGCATTGCTTTCTGATCCACCGGTGCTCCTTTTAGACGAACCAACCAATGGTCTCGATCCGGAAGGTATAGCCGAAGTTCGTGCCTTAATCCGCGACATAGCAGGACAGGGCAAAACAATTATCATGGCCAGTCATCTGCTCGATGAGGTTCAAAAGGTATGTACCCATTTCTGTGTGTTGCGAAAAGGAGTTAAACTACATGAAGGAAGGGTAGAGGATACCCTGGGAGAGATTAACAGGATTGAAGTAAGTAGCAACAACCTTGATGGTTTAGCCCAAATCCTGACAAAATTCGATGGCCTCGAAAAGCTTCGTAAAAACACAACCAGTCTTCATCTTAGTTTAAAAGAAAACTTCGATGCAACCGACGTTAATAAGTTTTGTTTTATGAATGATATTGTCCTTCGGAAATTAGTAACCCATACCAATTCACTGGAGGAAGAATTCCTAAAAATCCTTAAAGAAAATGATTAGAACCCTGACTCTGGAGTGGCTCAAACTTAGAAACTATAAAATCTTCTGGATCCTATTGGGCGTGTATCTGCTGGCCCTGATCGTGATTGCTGCCGGAGGCGGTCTTTTCCTGAAATGGTTAAAAGCCGAAGGAGCTGAGTTTCGTGGAATCGATCCTACAATTTTTCCCATTTATGATTTCCCTGATATATGGCAAAACATGACCTATCTGGCTTCGTTTGGCATAATCTTACTTACGTTTATTGTAATAATCTCAGTTACAAATGATATCAGTTATAATACACTTCGCCAGAATATTATCGACGGTATCAGCAAACGCGAATATCTGATAAGTAAAATAATGCTGATCCTGAGTCTTGCTATTGTTAGTACGAGCGTGTTGTTTATTTTGGTCATTATTCATGGAGCCCTGTTCTCGCACGTATGGGAAAGCAAGTTTATTTTTGATGAGCTGGAATTCGTTGCAGTTTATTTCTATCAAATCATCCTGTTTTGTACAATGGCATTTTTTTTATCACTGATTGTTAAAAAATCAGGTTTCGTTATTGTAGCTCTTTTCCTTTACACTCTGATGTTTGAGCCGATTGCAACAACCATTTTGGAAAATGCTCCCTTTTCCCGTGACACCTGGGCTGCCAGTATAGTACATTACTTCCCCGTTAAGTCGATGAATAACCTGATACGGCCACCTTTTGGCCGATACATATTTCATGAAATTCAGGATTTTGTTTCTATAAAAGCTTTTATAATTAGCCTGGGATGGTTATTAATATATTTATCAGGAATAGTTTTTATTCTGAAAAAGAGGGACCTGAAAGAATAGTAACCGGTTTATTCTGACTTTTTATACACCGAGATATTAGCTGTATATGAGGCTATGGTTATAAGTTCCACGAATATATCCTCATCAATCAGGTAATCAGATTTGTTTAAGCTGAGGGAATTCAAGGGTTGTGTTGGACCGGTCGGATCATTATTAGTTGTGTCGGCTTTCAGGAAACTATTCACCACCGAAAAATCTTTTGTCAGTTCGATATTGTCGAGTTTTGTCAGAATACGGAATTCGCCTGATTCAATCATTCTGAAGTTAAATTCATGGGTGCCGGTTGTAAGCTCTCCCTGAAATACATCTTTTATTTTAATATATTCTGTCTCGCCTTTTTGGCATGAAAATATTGCAATCAGCAGGAATAGCGTATAGAACTTTTTCATCTTCTTTGATTTTCGGATGTTGAAGATACAAAAATTGTCAATTCTATAAAAAAACACTTGCAGTTTCCACAGGTCTTTGTCAATGTCCGCCAGAAAATTCCTTATTTTAATATGAAAACAAAAGCGAACTACTAATACTTAATTATTTGTGAATCTATTGGTAAAATAGCCCTGGTAGCATTTTCAATTTCCAATACTTATTGGAGTTAAATCGTAGCTTAGAAGTTGAATTTATAAATAATGCGATGTTCATATTCCTGGCCGGGCAATAAAATAGTACTCCCAAATTTAGGCTCATTAGGTGTGTTTGGTAGTTTTTGGGGCTCTAATGCAATACCCATATTCGGCTGTAAAGATTTACCATCTTTTCCTTTCATGGAATTATTGAAATGCAGTCCGGTATAAACCTGTAATCCTGGTTGAGTGCTTAAAATTTCTACTGATCTGTTGGTTTCTTTGTGCGACAGAACAGCCACCTTGTCAAGTTTTCCTCCATGGTTTTCCAACACTAAATTCTGATCGATTCCAACCATCTGATACTTCCAAAATAAGCTTTCCAGTTCTTGCT
Organism: uncultured Bacteroidales bacterium; assembly: GCA_964388245.1. Classification (GTDB taxonomy): domain Bacteria; phylum Bacteroidota; class Bacteroidia; order Bacteroidales; family M50B96; genus JAIOYV01. Next base: position 8,123 of record CAYLZH010000041.1, on the reverse strand, counting down.
TATCGCGAAAATCAAAACCTGTATTATCAATCCTTTTTATTTCGCCTGATGGAATATATTCTGAATTCAATGGAGTGAAATAGTTAGCATTCACCCAAAGATAATGATCCAAAACAGAGCCATGCCCTTTTAAATTAAAATAAGGATGGCTCGTCAGGTTTACTATGGTAGCCTGGTCAGTTGTAGCAAAAAACCTGACTTCAAATTCATTTTCATCATTTATTGAATATGTGACTGTTGTCCTGAGATTTCCGGGATATCCTTCCTCATCATTATAACTTAAACAAGCCAGCCTGTACTTTTTTTGATTTTCCAATTCTTCGACCGACCAATATTTTGAATGAAATCCTTTGAACCCACCATGCAGATGATTCATTCCCGCGTTTTGTGACAGTTGAATGTGCCTGCCGGCTAATTGAAAAGTACCTCCTTCAATCCGGTTGGCCGACCGTCCACAGATAGCTCCCATGTATTCATCCTGTTCGAGGTAATCATCTAATTTTGATGCTCCAACCAATATATCTACCGTACCGTCCGGCGCAGGTATTATTATTGAGTGAATTCGCCCACCTATATTGGTAAATCCAATAGAAAGTCCCTTGCTGTTTATTAGTTGAAAGTAATTATTCTTCATTTATCAATGTATAATTTGTATCCCTAAATAATCATAGCTTTATTTCGGTTTTCTTTTAACATACTCCCAGACAAGAAAATAATTCTTTATTCATTTCACAAAATCCATGGATCTGATTGATTTATAAAAGTGAAAGCAAAAAAGTCCAAATCTCTATCAAGCTTCGGACTTTTGTGATCCCACCGGGATTCGAACCCAGATCATAAGAACCGGAATCTTACATTCTATCCATTGAACTATGGGACCTAAAATTGTGGCTGCAAAATTAATAATCTTTTGGAATGTTGGAGTAATATTTAACTCCCGATTACTCCAACATCAAAATACTTTTACATATGTGTTTTAAGGAATTTCTCCATGGCCCTGTAAAAATCAAATTGATTTTCCTGGTTGTGAAATCCATGGCCTTCATTATCCTTTACCATATATTCTACTTCTACACCTCGTTCTTTCATGGCGGTAACCATCTGATCCGATTCATCTTTATTAACGCGTGGATCGTTGGCTCCCTGTGCTATAAATAATGGTGCTGTAATTTTGTGAGCCTGAAGTGCAGGCGAAGCATCAGCAAGAAGCAGGCTGTCTTTAACCGGATCACCTACCATTTCATACATCATGTCAAGGAATGGTTTCCAGTATGGTGGAATAGTTTTCATAAACGAAAACATGTTGGAAACTCCAACATAATCGATCCCACAACAATAAAGATCGGGTGTAAATGCAAGTCCGGCAAGCGTTGCATAACCCCCATAGCTTGCACCATAGATTGCAATACGATTCGGATCGGCAATGCCCTGTTCAATCAGCCAGTTAACACCGTCGGTAATATCGTCCTGCATGGTTTTGCCCCATTGTTTAAAGGAACATTCCCAGAATTCTCTGCCATAGCCTACCGAACCACGGAAGTTCATTTGCAAAATGGCATAGCCTCGATTGGCTAAAAATTGTATTTCGGGACTAAATCCCCAGTAATCACGAGCCCATGGCCCACCGTGAGGATTTACAATAACCGGAAGATTTTTGGCTTCAGCTCCTTTTGGTAATGTCAAATAGCCGTTAATGGTTAATCCATCGCGTGAAGTATATTTTACAGGTTTCATATCTGCCATTTCCTGTTCATCGATCCATGTTGCAACATCAACAATTTTTTCAAGTTTATCGGTGATCTTATCGTAGTAGTAATAAGCTCCAAGCGATCTGTCGCTATAGGTACGGATGATGAATTTTGTTTCGTCGCGGGTTGTTGAATTAAATCCGACTTCGTATTCGCCAAGATCTTTTTTAATCCTTTGATACATTGATTTTGTTTCTGCATCGAAAAAATGTCTGTGGCTTTTATCAGTATAAAACGATGCTGCAGTCAGTACTTTTCTTTTTCGGGAATACATAAGTTTACTTACATCCACTTCGGGGTGTGAAAAAAGTTCTTCAATTTCTTTCCCGTTTTTTATATCAAATAAAACGATTGCCGATTTATCGCGCCCCAGGTTCGAGGAGGCATACATGTGTTTGTTTTCGAAATCGAAAAACAGGGGATGAACACTTTCCTTAAAGTTGGTTGTAAGCACTATGGCAAATTCTTCATCTTCGCTATCGCGATAAAGGATGCTGGCATCAACTCCATCTGTGGCTGTTGCAGCACGCAGTATACCATCATGGTCGGTTATCCATCCCTGAATGTTTCCCGGGTTTTCAGCCAGCATGGTTAATTCGCCCGTTTCGATATTTAACCGATAGGGATCGAAAACCTCCCTGGTACGTTTGTTCATCCCAATAATCATTTCTGAAGGATTATCTTCAAGATCGTCGATAAAACGTGTTCGTACGCCTTCGAAATCTGTCAGCGACATAGCATTTTTCCCATCTATATCTACAGCAAATAATTTGAAGTTTTCATCACCACCTGTATCTTTCAGGTACAAAATCCGCGTTTCATTTCCCCAGGTATATCCGGCCAAATCGCGTTCGGTTTCGAAGGTTACCTGAGTTGCTTCCTGGTTGCCAATTTCCTGGATAAATACGTTCATTCTGTCCTGATAGGGTGCCATGTAGGAATAATACTTTCCGTCTGGTGAAATTTTGTATGAAGATTTTTCGGGATTTTTAAAAAAATCTTCCAATGGGATTTGTCGTACAGTCATTTCTTTTTTGTCGCTTTCTTTTGAACTCTTTTTCTGTTCGGAACATGAAACAGACAGGATGCCAATTTGGGTAATTAGGGCGATCCAGATAAATACATTTTTTAATTTCATAATAATTTCAAATTTAGAGGTTTATTATATGTAAATCAGGTTTATTAATTGGGTTAACTCATTATTATTTCTGATTTCCCTGGAGCAAAATTATAAACTTTTTCAATTATATACCAGTGAATTAACCGAATATAAGCTGTTTGTAATAGAAATGTTAGTTTGGTTAAGGAATTATATTCCCTCGAGTCTGTCTAAAACTTCTCTGATATTTCCTGATGGTTGTGGAGCCCTTGCGTTTATCATTTTTCCTTCTTTATCGATTAAGATAAATCGAGGTATTGATCTGACCTTGTATGCTTTTGCGACTTCAGATTTCCATGCATCGGGGGCATATAATTGAATGCCCGTTAATTTGCGTTCTTCGAGCATTTCTTTCCAGGGTTCCTGTGTGTTATCAACTGAGATACTAATTATATTGATATTCTTCCCGGCATAATCGTGATTCAGTTTTTCAAGCTCGGGAATTTCCTTTCGGCAGGGGCCACACCAAGTTGCCCAGATATCAAGATAAACATATTTGCCCTGAAAATCTTTAAGTTGATATTCTTTGCCATCGGCATCGACACAATTAAAACCAGGTGCAGGCATGCCCTGCGACAGTTTTTGCCAGCTCTTGATTCCCGAATCGATCCTGGCAATGAAAACCGAATCGCTGCAGAGAAGGCTAAAGTCGTTGAAAAGACTGTCGATATTGTTAATGTCCTGATATTCGACATGATCGGACATGATATCAAATAACTTTTTATTTCGTTCTTCAATGTTGTCGAGCAAATCGGGTACTACTTTTAACCGCGCAAGGGTTTGAGAATGGGCTCGCTTATTCAGGATTTTATTTGATTCGAGCAGTATATTGGCTTTGTAATTGACAAGGTATTTGAGATAATAATTGAATCCTTTAATGTCGAACCAGGTCTTTTCTTTTAAATCAATCAGATCGATAAAACCATAGTAATTTTCGGGCAGGTCAACATTTTCCTTTTTAGCATAATAGGTGTGATAACTGGGATATTTCATTTTTTCAATAGCATTGGCAATGGTCAAACGCATTTCTTCCGATTTTGTAAATTCCTGATGAAGCAAATGTGTATTATTGAAACTATCGAGAAGTGATTTCATTGAATAATTATAGGATTCGTGGGCCAATAAAAACGAATCGGGCGGGAGCAACCATTTATTCTTCATATCTGCCTGGTGACTTTCGTCAAGTAAAAATCGTTGTGCTAAATAATTGTTTTTTTCGGCTCCGGTACCTGAGTATTCAATACTTTCATCAAACTCTTCAGGATTTAGCAAAAGAAAAATGCTGTCGCCCGGTGCAATGTAAAGCGTTGTATTTTCTTTTCCATGCACAAAACGAAAATAATCGCCTTTTTTTAGGTCGATATTAAATTTGAATTCATCGGCTGCATCAAGATAACATGTATCGGTTTTATCTGAATAACTTAGAATATTAAATTCGGAAGTGGCATTAGTGATTTTCCCGCACAAGGTTGCTGAATCAAATGTTTCTTTTTTTTGCGTACATGCTCCACAAAGAACCATAATTAAGAATAGGTAGGTAATTTTTTTCATTAGCGTAAAGTGTTAGGTTTATGATTTGTAAATGTAATACTTTTCATAATCAGAATAAAATTGCAGTAGGTCTACAGAAATTCGAACTTTCATCAAAAAAAAGTTGAGAAAAGCAGTCATTTTTATATTTTAGTCCTTATTTTATCGCTATGGATTCCAGGAAAATATTAATAGTAGAAGATAATCAGGATGATGCAGAGCTTACCGTAATGGCATTGCGAAAAAAAAACATTGGTAATGAAATTGATATTGTTACAGATGGTGAAGCAGCTCTTGAATATTTACGTGCAGAGGGTGCCTTTTCTGATCGCAATAAAAACGATTTGCCGGTACTTATAATGCTCGACCTGAAAATGCCAAAATTGGATGGCCACCAGGTTCTGGAACAATTAAAATCCGATGCGATGTTAAAAAAGATACCTGTTGTAGTCTTTACATCATCGCTTGAAGAAAATGATATAGAACGAAGTTATTCCATTGGAGCAAACAGTTATATCCAAAAGCCGGTAAACGGTGATGAGTTTAATGATGTTGTAGAAAAACTTGGTTTATACTGGCTAATAATAAATGAACCTCCCCCATTTAAAAAATAATAAATTGATGAAAGAAATAAGGGTTTTAATTGTTGAGGATGTTAATGACGATGCCGAATTGGTTGCATTGGAATTGCAACGTCAGGAGTTCACCATTAAGTGGGAGCGTGTTGACAATGCAGAATCAATGATAAAATGCCTTGAAAATGAACAGTGGGACATTGTTATATCGGATTTTATACTACCTGGATTTACCGGTTTCGATGCACTTGAGATTGCGCAGAAATATGCCGCCGATTTACCCTTCTTTATAATATCGGGTACTGTAGGAGAAGAAATTGCTGTTGAAGCAATGAAAAAGGGTGCTCATGATTATATCATGAAAGATAACCTTGCCAGACTGGGGGAGGCTGTAAAACGTGAATTACGCGATGCTGAAGTAAGAAGACAGCATAACCTGACTAAGAAAAATCTCGAAGAAAGAGAGAAGCAGTTAGACTCGATCATATCAACTGTACCACTTGGAATTGGTACCTTAGGTAACAGGAAGTTTACTTTTGTTAACGATAAAGTTTGTGAGATTACCGGCTACTCAAGAGAAGAATTAATTGGTTCTGAAACCAGCTTGGTATTTCCGTCCGATGATGAATATATGCGCATCGGCGACTTTATTTATAACAATTCAAAAAGCGATAAAGGACATGTAACCACCATTTTTAAAACCAAAAGCGGGGAATTGGTTAATATCAGCCTACATTATTCTTTCATTAGTTCAGAACAAAAGGACCTAACATTTATTATCGAAGATGTTACCGATAAAACCACGATTGAAATTGCACTTGAAGAAAGCCGTAGAAAATACAAGTCGCTCTATACACTATTACGTACCATTGGCGATAACATGCCCGATATGATATGGGCTAAAGATACTAATAAAGAATACTTATTTGCCAATAAGGCCCTCTGTAAGCATTTGCTCAATGCCAAAAACGAAAATGAACCCCTGGGAAAAACAGATGCCTTCTTTGCACAACGAGAACGCGATTCGCATCCCGATGATACGCAATGGCACACCTTTGGGGAAATTTGTATGGATTCCGATGGAATAGTCCTTCAATCGAGGAAGCCCCAACGATTTGATGAGTATGGGAATGTAAAGGGGAAGTTCCTTTATCTCGACGTGCATAAGGCACCGTTATTCGACGAAGGGGGTCGCTTTATAGGAACTGTTGGAAGTGCCCGCGATGTAACAAAAGAGAAAGAAATTCAGGCCAGGTTAATAAATAGCGAAAACAAATATCGGAGTTTGGTTGAAAACCAGGGCGAAGGTGTATGCATTGTCGACGATAAGGAAACAATTATGTTTGCTAATCCTGCTGCCGCAAGGATATTTGGTATTCCGGATAAGGAGCTTATTGGAAAGAATTTAAGTGAGTTTGTCGATAAAGATACATTTGAAGTATTTAAAGAAGGTACAAGTGAACGGCGCAAAGGAATCGATTCCTCGTATGAGGTAGAAATAGTGCAGCCCGGCGGAACAAAAAGAAATATCCTGATAACAGCCACACCCTATTTTGATGAATCACAAAAATTTGCCGGGATATTTGGAATTTTCAGGGATGTTACCGAACGGTCGAAATTAATGAAAGATCTTCAGTTGGCAAAAGAGAAAGCAGAAGAATCGGACCGGTTAAAATCGGCCTTTCTTGCAAATATGTCTCACGAAATCCGTACTCCCATGAACAGTATTATCGGATTTTCCGACCTGTTGATCGAAGAAGGTTTGACGACAGAACATGCTCATAAATATTTAAAGGTAATAGGAAAGAATGGCGAACATTTGTTGCAGCTTATTGACGATATTATAGACATTGCAAAAATTGAGTCGGACCAGTTAACGATTGCCTCAAGGCAATTCGATTTGCAAGCCCTTTTAAATGAAACCAAAATTAATTTTACACGGAATCCATTGGTTCTCCAGAAATCGTTGGAATTAATACTTGAAAATGAAAGCGAAGTACCGGAACTTATTTTTGCCGATGAGTTCAGGATAAAACAGGTACTTTATAATTTAATTCAGAATGCCATAAAATTTACCGATAGCGGTGCTATCCGCTTCGGATATTTCAAGTCTGACAAAACGGAACTTGTATTTTATGTAAAAGACTCAGGCATAGGTATCGACAGAAAATATCATAAACAAATATTTAATCGTTTCGAACAGGGAGTCGAAGAAACATCAGTTAATCACGGAGGTACCGGATTAGGACTTTCAATCTGCAAAGGAATAATTGAGCTCTTGGATGGTAGAATGTGGGTGAACTCAGAGCCTGGCAGAGGTTCGGAATTTTATTTTTCAATCCCGTTCAACCGGGGTACTCCAGAAACCAGGGATAAGGAAACCATTGCAAAAAGCTATCTCGGGCATTTTGATTTTAAGGGCCTGAATGTTTTAGTTGCTGAAGACAAAGATACTAACCTGTTGTTATTTGAGCAGATACTCCGATCGAAAAAGATTAATGTCTTTCGTGCAAAGAATGGCCATGAGGCAGTAGACATTATCGCTCAAAACAGTAATATCGACTTGGTAATAATGGATCTTAAGATGCCACTAATGAATGGAATCCAGGCAACAGAAATAATCAAGCAAAAGCAGAAAGACTTACCAATTTTAGCTGTTACAGCATTTGCCATGTCGGAGGATAAAGACAGGGCCCTGCAAGCCGGATGCGATGATTACATGTCGAAGCCTATAACAAAATATGCCTTATTGGGAAAAATCAGCCAAATGTTGAGAATGAAAAAGGTTAGCAAATAGCCACTCAATTGAAACTCTTAGTATCCCCAACAACCGACAAATTTTCATAGCTACTTTCAGTTTCCCCCATACAAATAAGGGGGAGGACAAATTGGTGTTTCATAGCTATTTACACGAGAAGGATATAACAAATTTTGCTATAACGACTAACCCTTCCTTGCTTGTAAGGAAGGGATTGGGAAGGATTAAATATTGTATATGTTATTCACTCCTGAACCACCTGTACTTTTTTCAGTTATATAAAAAAGGCCCGGAAAACTCCAGGCCTTTTTGGTATATTGGTTTTAAGTTTATTGTTTATCACGTATCAGGTG
>CAYLZH010000040.1:0-24324 GCA_964388245.1 uncultured Bacteroidales bacterium | reverse complement strand
GGTGCCGGAACCTCGGGCGAGTTTGCTACTCGGACAGCCTTAGGTTTGGGTGCAACTGTTAAAGTGTTCGATAATTCAATTGCCAACCTGAGAACTTTGCAAAAAAATATCAACCAGCAGGTTTTCACATCGGTTTTGCAACCAAAAATTCTTCGGAATGCAATTATTTCTGCTGATGTTGTAATCGGAGCAATGGAAACACTCAAACTTTCTTCTCCTTTTATCGTGTCGGAAGATATGGTACAACAAATGAAACCGGGTTCTTTGATCATCGATCTTAACATCGATCAGGGAGGGATTTTTGAAACATCTCAATTAACCTCCCATACTAATCCCTATTACATAAAACACGGAATAATTCACTATTGTGTTCCCAACATTGCCTCGCGTGTTGCCCGAACAGCAAGTTATGCCCTGAGCAATATTTTTGCTCCGGTACTTTCAAACCTGGGCGATTCGGGCGGAATTTCTCCACTCATCCGCGACGACAGTGGATTGCGAAAGGGAGTATACATTTATAATGGAATCCTAACTAACTCCTATATTGGTGATTATTTCTCAATTCCCTCAAAGGATATCGATTTGCTAATTGCTGCCTTTTAATAAAGCCTGACCTAATGGCCGCTAAAAAATATCTGTTTTTATTTATACTGATTTTTCTGTGTATTGCCTGCAAAACTGAAGTTTTCAATACTCGCAATGCCCTTGACAAAGCTATATTGCATTTCGAAAACGAAAATTATACAGAGGCTTTTGAGATTTTAAACAGTATTATTGATTACAATCCGAAAATATCAGATGCTTATGCCTATCGTGGCGATATATATTTTTTCGATAATGATTTTATGAATGCTCTGCTCGACTATGATATGGCCATAAGATGGAACCCAGAATTCGTCAGGGCCTGGTTTGGAAAAGGAAGAATTAGTTATGAACTGGGAGATTACATTGGTGCAATCGGTTTTTTCAACCGTACACTTGATATCAACAATAAACATATCGATGGATACCATTACAGGGGTAGGGCAAAGTACGAAATGGGAGATATGTTTGCGTCATTAACGGATCTAAGTAATTCTCTAAAAATAGACTCTCTTCAAGATGAAGTGTTCCTGTTGCGATCGAAAGTACATTTACAACTCGGCGATAGCATCAAGGCATGTCATGATTTAATTCATGCCGATGCCCTTGGCAATCCCGATGCCATGTCTTTTATCCGCTTGTATTGCATTTCGGAGCAATGAGGTTTACTCCAAAACTTTAATACTCATTTTTACATCCCTGGCAGGCCGGTCGTTGGCTCCTGTTTCAACAGCAGCAATTTTATCAACCACATCCAGGCCTTCAATAACTTCGCCAAAAACAGTATAAGCACCGTCGAGGTGGGGTGTTCCACCAATGGTTGAATAAATTTTCTTCTGCTCATCGGTAAATGTAAACATGCTTGCTTTCGCAGATTCATCCTCGGTAAGTTCCTCTATTTGCTTTACCACCTTGTTCAATTCTTCAAAATTCTGAGCTTGTTGTAAGGAGTCCAGCTTCTTTTTGTAGGATGCATTTTCAGGCTTCATGATAAACTTTCTAACAATCTCGATTTTCACAGACTGATTCATTCTGTCCTCCATAATAGTTAGCTGTTTGGCTTCGAATTTTTTTCCTTGTACAATATAAAATTGCGAGCCCGATGATTCCTTTTCCGGATTAACCTGATCGCTTTCACGGGCAGCAGCAAGGGCTCCCTTTTTATGAAAAAGCTTTTCATTGAATTCGGCAGGAATTTTATACCCCGGCCCACCATTTCCTAATACCTGCCCGGGAGTAGCATTCTTCGATTCAGGGTCACCACCCTGAATCATAAAATCTTTGATTACACGATGGAACAATAAATCGTTATAAAATCCCTGCTCTACAAGTTTAATGAAATTATCGCGGTGTAGTGGCGTTTCGTTATAAAGCTTAATTTTGATATCACCGAATTCAGTAGAAATCAAGACAATTTTTTCCTTCTCACCACTTCCTTCCGAAGGCATTAAAGCGTCTAAGGCTGAAATATGAAAAGGTAATAATATTGTCAGGCAATAAAAAATAATAAATAATTGATTACGTTTCATTTACATTAATTAGTTTAATTTGACGAAATTGAAAAGAATACTTAATATTGTGAAATCTTTCGCAAGATAGATATTTTAAAATAATATTTAACCTGAAAATATATAAATGATGAAAAGGTTTTTGCTGATACTTCCATTATTATTGTTATTTACCGGTAATTTTATGTCATCGTGTATCGATCCTGACCCACCAAAAGCAATAGTTACCGTTTACAAGGTCGACCAGAACGATGAAAAATGGCCGGTCCCAAATTGTGAAGTCAGTCTTGATCTCCCGGATAATACTTCACAACCCGAATTACTTGCGTATGCCGATCAACCGAAACTAACCGATATCAATGGCCAGGTTGAGTATGTATTCAAATACGAAGGCATTATTACAGTAAAAGCGGAAAAAGGCGATGGTGCTGAAAGCTGTGGACAAGGGGTACTCATTCTTAAAGAGGATGTTGTTTACTATGAAGATATTCGCTTAAGTGCCTGTGAGTAAATTTATAAAGACTGCTTCTTTTTTATCCTGAAAATGTAATTCAGATGAGAACTAAATTATTTTTTATATCGGGCGCAGTCCTTTTGTTTTTGATTGCTGCATGTGGGAGGGGAGCCGATCCTAAGGCAGAAATCACAATTGTTGATGAAAAAGACCGACCTATCAAAAATGCAACCGTTGAGATTTATTCACGTCCGACCAACCTGATCCAGGAAGATGCGAAAATTACAAATGAGGATGGCAAAACTTTCCACGAATTTGTTTTCGAAGGCACACTGGATGTTTACGCATACATTAACGTTTGGTATAATTACCAAAATTTAAGCGGAACAGGAGAAATTATACTTTCGCGCGACGAAATATACAGAACAACTATTACATTACACAAACCTGTTATTGTAGAAGAATAAAGTTCTGCGACCACATAAAAGAGGCTGTCTAAAACATTATAGACAGCCTCTTTTTTTATGTTTGAATCAGTTTGAAAGTTATGGATTGTTACATCTTAACGAGGCGGATACTTTGGACATTTTTAGAGTTCGAAATCCTGCAGAAATACAATCCGGAGTTGACCTCATATCCCGAAAAATTCCTGCCATCCCATTTTATTATATGCTTACCGGATGTTGGCTGTATTTCTTTTTGCCATATTTTTTGACCTGAATAATTAAAGATTTCAATTGTATAATTATCTGATTTATCACCTACAAGCATTATGTTGAATTCATCATTGGATGGATTCGGAAAAGCCACAGCATGCAATTCTGGACTAAATTCTATCTCATCGATATCAATTAATACTGGTGTATCAAGTTTTTTATCAGTATATAGCATAAACTCCCCTGCCTCAAGGTTGATGTCAGCATTTACATCAGTTACGTCAATCGAATCGCCAGAATAATACTCATACCACCACCCTGTATGCTGGAACTTTGGATCAATACTACCTGAAGCAACATCAAAATTTCCGACAACAGTTACATTCATCGAACTGTGGTTTAAATTTATTCGCTTCTGATATCCGTACAAACTATATGAAAAATCGCTTGTACCAAATACCGGTTCGGTTTTCTTAAGCTCAATAAGGGCTTTGAATTTATGAAACAACATATTTCTATCATCTTCGAAAAAGTAGTTCCACCTTGTTGGTTTTATTCCTAAACGACCGTTGTAATCAATGCTTATATCATATCCTAATTCGCCAAACTGCCATATCATTTTTGGTCCGGGTATGGTAAAGAAAAAATTTGCGGCAAGCTCAATTCTATCGAGAGCTGTCGGCAGTTCTTTTACATTATACGGTCCGTTTGAATTTCCGTATTCAAGATTTTTATACATCAGTCGCTCTTCGTCGTGGCTTTCCATGTAAGCAATAAGATGCGGATAACTCCAACCACGGTTGCTATAAACTGCTGATGTAAAATTGTGAGGATAATGCCCCATTGCTGCTTCCTGATAATCATAGGTTATATTTCCCCAAAGCATACAACCATAATTTGCAAGCTCTTTTTCCTCGGTATTTGTGCACCAGTGTTCAAGTATTACGTATGCATCGGAATTTACACTCCAAATCTCATCCGACATCCGTTTGATAATCGCAATACGGTCGGCATCGTAGGAGACATCGCCTGAGTTATTGGTCATTCCTTTGGTATAATCGAAACGGAAGCCGTCAAATTTATACTCTTCAAGCCAGAAGGTATTTACACGGTCGACAAAATCTTTTGTATACTGGCTTTCATGATCCCAGTCGTTAAACCAGCAATATGGAGGATGCGGGCACTCAGCATTGAACCAGGGATTATCAGAGGCCGGCACATTATCTACAGAATTCCAGTACAACTGACACATTGCGTTTTGTCCATCGGCATGGTTCCATACCATGTCCAGAATTACAGCCATACCGTTTACATGACATGAATCGATAAATTCCTTGAGCGTGTTTTTTGGACCATAAAATTTATCAACTGCCATATAATAAGTAGGATTATAACCCCAGCTTTCGTTTCCTGAAAACTCATTTACAGGCATTAGCTCAATGGCATTTACACCAAGATATTTCAGGTAACTCAGCGAATCGAGAAGTGTTTGGAAATTTCTTTCGTCAGTGAAATCACGGACCAGCAATTCATATATGATCAGATCTTTATTTGCCGGAGCAGTAAAATTATTGATTGTCCATGTATATTCTTCCTGAGCTGTTTGGAATACCGATGCAATCCCTGATGTTTTTCCTGTTGGATATTCAATCAATCCGGGATATGTATCTTCTTCAATATATTTATCCATCCATGGATCACTTGTTTTTTCAGTATATGGATCGGCAATTCTTAGTTGGCCATCAACAAAATACTGAAAGATATATTCCTGTCCGGGAGTAAGGCTATCTATTTCGATCCAGTAAACATCTCCGGCAATGCTTTGCTTCATGTAATAATCTTCTTCGAGTTCCCAATTACTAAAATCGCCAATGGCAAAAACATATTCCTTTAGTGGTGCTTGCAGGCATAAGATAACCGTCTCATCATCGATATAATTGATCCCGTACTGAATACCCACTGGAGGATCTTCTACAACAATTGGAGGCCGTACGAAATAATAAATCGAATCGTAAACTACATCGGTATTATCCCAGGCTTTAGCTACAAGCCAGGTTTTACCATTTGTATCGGCCGTGATATTTGTCTGCAGAACACTTCCACTATCTTTCATCACCAGGGTGTTTCCTTTGTACAGCGCAATTGAATCGGAAAATGAGGCCTCTATTTCTACAGCAATCTGATCGGATATGTTTACCAATAAGTGTGATTGATCGGGAATTATAAATGCCACATTTAGTCCAGCCTCATATACATCCACAAAAATATCGCCTCCCGAATCGTCTTTACCTTCGAGGTAACTGCCACCTACCTGTACATCGCTTCGAAATACGAAGGCCATTTGTAAAATGGTTTCGCCGGCAGGAACTCCATAATAATCACGTATTGAGGGACCTATTTCAAGTGTGTACAAATCAGTTCCGATATTTATAAGTTTGGTTTCAGGCGTATTTTGTCCCCAACTGGTCATAACGTATTTCCAATCGTTTGGTGCTGTACTATTGTTGGTAATAACACCTGTGTGTGCATATACATCGCCTGTATAGCCAGCCAATCCACCACTCCCGAGCGCTGCATTAAATGTTACCATTACGGCCTGATTATCGGTTGGAAAAGCCGGATTCGAAGATATCAACTGTGCTGAAACACTTCCTAAGAGGATAAATGATGCTAATAGAAGTTTTAGTCTTAAATAGTTTTTCATTGTTGTTTTTTTTAGTTCTTATTTTTTCACAAATGTATGAAAAAGATCGGTGAAAAAATATGATTAGAATCGCTTCAGGCCTTGAATTTGAATTATTTACATACATCAAACAAGCCTGATTGGTTTTTCAAACGTTTGCAATGAATTGAAAAAAATGCAAAAAAAAATCAATTTCTACCTTTCAATTTATGGATTATGCTTAAAAGCTTCGATGTGTGCTATTACCTGATTAAAACAAGCCCCAAACTCTTTATTGATTTCATGCTGCCAGAACAAAAAAAGAGCCACCATCAGGCAGCTCTTTTGTCAATTCATTCCTTCCCTAACGAATTCCTAAGTTGGTTATTCCTCAGGCTTTAATACAATTTTTGCAAAGTTTTCTTTTGTGAAATAGTTGTGAGCCGCTTTCATTAAATGATCTGTTGAAAGGGACTTAACATAATCGTTGTATTTGTCGAAATCATCAGGATTACTTCCGTGATAATCGAAATTTCTTAATGTATTAAGCCAGAACCTGTTTTCGCGCAAATTCGTCTCACGCTCACGTAAGAGTTTTTCCTGTGCTTTACCAAGATCAACATCGCTTGGCCCGTCTTTCATCAATTTGTCAATTTCAACATAAACACCTTCAACCAGCTTGTCTACATTATCAGGGGCGCAACCAAAATAAATTGTCATTCCAAATTTGCTATCAGGAAAATGATCGTATCCGGGATAAGCCCCAATGGAATAAACACCACTTTCATCTTCGCGGATGCTTTCGAGAAGCTTGGTAGTTAGAATTTCGCCTAATGCATCAATATCAATTTTATTTTTCCAGTTGTATTCAAAATTGCCATGGTATTTCATAAAGACAATACTCTTTGGATCGGATCCTTTTTTAACAACTTTTTCGACCACTCCCCGTGGGGCATTAATGTTCAGGTTTTTCCAGGTCTCGTTTCGTTCAACTGTTGGTAATCCTCCAATGTATTTTTCGATTAAAGGCTTCATTTCTTTCGAATTAAAATTACCAACAAAGTAGAAAATAAAATTACTTGGATCGCCAAAACGCTTTTTAAATATCCTGTGAACCTGTTTGTAGTCTGCCTCGTCGAGGAGTTCGGCAGTCATTGGTCGTTTGCGTGGGTGATGCGAAGCCATTGTTACCTGAATGGTATCCTGGAATGCACTTTCGGGACTTGCTGACCGGTTTTCGAGAACACCTTTCATTCTTTTAATATAGGAACTGAATGCTGTTTTGTCCTGTCGTGGATTGGTAAAATACAGGTAAACTAACTGAAGAAGTGTTTCCAAATCCTGTGGTGCAGCGCTACCGTTAAATCCTTCGGTTAACTCACCAATATAAGGTGAAACCCGTACAACTTTGTCGGAAAGGTATTTTTCAAGTTCGATTTTATCATAGCTTCCAACACCACTCTCGTCGATTATATCGGTAGCAATATCAGCAGAAATATCATCATCCTGGCCATAGAGGGAATATCCGCCATTACTATATGCACGGAAAAGGATTTCGTCCTGTTTAAAATCGGTTTCTTTGATTACAACTTTTGCTCCATTGCTAAGTGTCCATGTTTCGTATCCCAGGTCTTTATTTTTCTTTTTCTTAGAAACTTTTCCGGGCTCAGGCATTTCAGCTAAAAGTGGTTTATCAGATACCTTATCGACATAAGGTTCGATGTTTGATTTGTCAACTGAATTCATCATTGAAAGTAATTCCTCTTCTGTAGGCAAAGTCTGCCCTTCTTTTTCGGGACTCATAAGAATAAGAACCCTGTTTTTATCGGTGATCCATTTAGGAGCAAGAGCATTAACTTCTTCGAGTGTAATTGTGGGAACATACTTTTTGTATATTTCGTATTCATATTCAATGCCCGGAATAGGCTCTTTAGTAGGCAGGAAATTCCTCTTATATTCGCCAACATATGATTCAGATTTGATTTTGTTCCTTTCGTTGTACATTTTTTCCATATTCCGCAAAGCCGATTTCTTTTCACGTTCGAGTTCGGTTTCAGTAAAACCATGCATTTTTACTCTTTCGTTTTCAGTTACAATAGCTTTCAAAGCATCTTCAATCTTTTCAGAATTGGACATGGCAATACTAGTATAAGCATCCTTAGGACCAATAAAATTGGAATAATATGAGTATCCAAAAATGAACGGAGGATCTTCTGTCAGGGTTAATTCCTGTAAGCGGGCATTGATCATACTATTATACAGATTATGAACAATTCCCTCCCTGTAGTCAGCAACTGTTTTATTAACCGAAGTTGGGTGCTTATGGATCATTTGAATGAGTGTTTGCTGCGCCTCTTTGTCTGTAGCAATCTTTACAAGGGTTTTATCGTGGTTGGGAACGTCGAAATATTTTCTTTCACGAGGATTTTCTTTCACAGGAATTTTTGAGAATAATTCAGCTACTTTTTTTTCCATTACATTGGCATCGATATCGCCAACAGCAATAACAGCCATCAGGTCGGGGCGGTACCAATCGCGATAGTATCTGCGAAGAACATCATACTCACAATGGTCAACAACATCCATTTTCCCGATAGGAAGACGGTTGGCATACCTTGAATTGTGAAGAATGACCGGAAGATACTGACGCATCATTCTATCCTGTGCTCCCTGGCCCATTCGCCATTCTTCGTGAATTACACCCCGCTCCTTGTCGATTTCCTCATCTTCGAAAGAAACCCCACAAGCCCAATCGTGAAGTACAAGTAAACCTTTATCAAGATACTCAATGCTATCGAGCGGAACTTTAATCCCATAAACTGTTTCATCGAAACTGGTATAAGCATTCACTTCCGGTCCGAATTTCATTCCCAACGATTCGAGGTACTCAATAATCTCGTGTTTCTGGAAATTCTTGGTACCGTTAAATGCCATGTGCTCAACCATATGTGCAAGGCCTTGCTGGTCATCATCCTCGACAATTGATCCAACTTTAACCACCAAAGTAAGTTCTACCCTGTTTTCCGGTTCGCTATTCTCGCGGATGTAATACGTCATTCCATTATCGAGCTTGCCAATCTTTACCTTTTTGTCAATAGGCAATGGACTGTCGAGCTCCATAAAACTATCCTGTGCAATGCTACTGACCGAAAATAAACCGGTCAGTAAAAACAAAATCAAAAACCTCATTTTCATCATTATAAATTAGTTAATATGTTAATCTGATTAAATTCGTACTGAAAATCATCTGACAAAAATAAATAAAAAGCGCTCTAATCAATATTATTTTCTTTCTCAATATATTATATGCTCAAAGTACTAAAATAAAAAATTGGAAACCGCCTCTAACTATTTTTATGCCACAAAGTGTAATTGCCTGATTGTGTATGTAATAATTAATGTCGTCGATCATTTATCGTGATTCCATTGAACGTTAAAGAACAGTGGGTGTTCATATATGAACGAATTAAAATCAAATCTACCATAATTAGCTATTTGGCTCTACCCATTTTCCGTTATCTTTTATTAATTGAACCAATGCATCAACGGCTTCTGATTCCGGGATATTTTTTCTGACAAGCTCTTTGTTCCTGTAAAGGGAAATTTTTCCAGGTCCGGTTCCTACATAACCAAAATCAGCATCGGCCATTTCGCCTGGTCCGTTAACAATGCAACCCATTATGCCTATTTTCAAGCCTTTTAAATGCGATGTCCGATCACGGATTTTCCGGGTGGTTTCCTGTAACGAAAATAGTGTGCGACCACAACCCGGGCACGAAATGTATTCTGTTTTTGACATTCGTAAACGGCTCGCCTGTAAAATTCCAAATGCTGTGGCCGATACAAACCTCAGGGAGAGGCCGGTAGTTGAATGCAAACAAATTCCATCGACCAAACCATCAACACACAAAGGTCCGAGATCAATAGCCGATTCGATCTGGAAATCTGAAATTTCACTTGTTTTTTTGTTGATTAAGGGCACAACAGGTACAGAGCAATCAGATTCCAATAGTCGAAGTACGAAGGCACGCTGCTCACCAATCCAGTTGTTCGACTGAGATTCTGATAAGATTACCAGCCTGGTATCGTTTTGAATTTCCATTAACAAAGAAGTAGTTAACTCATGGAAGTTCACTTTCAGGAAAAATAAAATTACACCTCCGGGCTTTTGTTGTAGATATTCGCTTGAAGTCAAAACCGGATAAAAGTTTTTACTATCTTTATAAAACTTGTTCCAAACCGGAAAATCAATTAAATAATTTAAGTCGCCCTTTAGGCTTAGTTTTTCATCTGAAAAGCTGAGATAAATAAAATCAGGAGCAGGATTCAGTATATTTATTTCGTGTAGCTGCTGTGGTTTCGTTTTCACGATAATTGCTGGTTGGTTATCGCCACCAATGTTGACAACTGCCCTGGTCAATCTTCTTTGATATTCGAATGGAGAGAAGGCATATGATACTGGCAGATCGCCAGTAATATTTTCGGTCCTGCGGGCTATATGGCTTACAATTTTTTGGGCTACCGGAATTTCATTTTCAGGCGTTTCGGTTAGTGAAACCCTGATGGTATCGCCAACACCATCAACCAAAAGTGTACCAATACCAATGGATGATTTTATCCTGCCGTCCTCGCCCTCTCCTGCTTCGGTAACACCCAGGTGTAGCGGATAATCAAAACCTTCCTGATGCATCCGGTAAATAAGTAGTCGATTGGCATAAACCATTACCCGCACATTCGAAGATTTAAGAGAAAGAACAACACGATGAAAATCTTCTTGTGAAAAAATCCGAAGAAATTCCATGGTAGACTCGACCATTCCTTCAGGAGTATCTCCATATCTTCCTAAGATACGGTTCGACAAGGAGCCATGATTTGTCCCTATCCTGATGGCAGTCCCGGTTTGTTTACATTGCTGAATTAAAGGACGCAGGTTTCGATGGATCTTTTCAAGCTCAAGGGAATACTCCTTTTCGTTAAATTCTACCTTGTTACCTGTATTTTTATCGATATAGTTACCCGGATTTATTCGAACCTTTTCAACATAATTAGCCGCCATTTCGGCAGCATTAGGACTATAATGTATATCGGCCGCCAAGGGTGCTGTATATCCCTGATTATTTAATTCTTTACGAATTAAGGCCAGGTTTTTTGCATCGCTGATTGATGGGGCGGTTATTCGCACCAAACCGGCTCCGGCATCAAAAATCCTTTTGCCTTGCTCAATTGTTGCCTGAATATCAGATGTCGAAGTATCGGTCATGGATTGTAAAAGGATAGGCGAATTCCCACCTAACTCCAAATTTCCTATTTTTATTTGCTTGCTATCAATCCTTCGATAATTAAAAATATCAGTGCAATATTTAAATTTTAGATTTCTTTTCATCGATCTTTAATTAGCAACAAAATAACAAATCAATTAACTCAATATTACTATTTTCGCCATCATTTTAAGCTTTTGTAATAATTTGATTCAATAATAATGAAAAATATCTATTGCCTTACACTTTTGCTACTTGCTGCTTTGCAGTTGTTTTCACAAGACACAATTGTGGTTCAGACATTTACTTTCGATTCGATAACTGCACGCCGTGGTATTTTTCAATTCCCCGATTCTACACATAGTTATCGTAAAATATTGATGGAATACACACTTAAATGCGATCCGGCAACAACTCACGACGGTTACAATTGTGGCGAATGGGATTATTTAACATATACTCATGTTTACGACCACACAGGAGTGATGGATTCTACTTTGATTGAACACCCAAAATATCAAATGGTTAATTTTTCATTGGATACGATTCCTTTTACACAGACATCTCCTTTTAGTGTAAACCAGTATTATCAGCATTATTTGGTCATCGATTCCATTATCGATGAAACATCTTTCTCCTTGGGAAATTCCTCCACCATTTTTCCTCTTTCAGGATTTGGAAATTCCTCCGAAGGCAGGGTACAATTTTATTATAGTGCTGCTGACATATACTCGGCCGGTGTGTTGGATACAGTTATAAATGCCATTAAGTTAAATTTGGGTGGTGTTCCTCAACATCTCAGGAATTTGACCATCAGATTAAAAAATTCACTTTCATTTCCGGGCGAAGATGGCTTTGAGAACTCAGGGTTTACAGAAGTTTACAGAAAAGATACAGATGTTGATCTCCTGAATTGGCAAACCTTTTACTTTACACAAGATTTTATATGGGATAGCATTTCGGGCATTTTAGTCGATTTAAGCTATTCGGGCAATGTCCAATTTGGGCCAATCACTTTTCAGGGAAGTACAAAGCCAGCACCACAAACTGTTTATGCATCATACAGCGAAAATTACATTAATATCTCGGGCGAACAATATGTAAATGTTGATAGCGACAGCCTAACCGGTTTAATAAACGATGAAATCACCATTAGCTTTTGGCAGTATGGCGATCCGGAAATCCAGCCACAGAGCGATTATATTTTTGAAGGAAGAGACGCCAATAACAAACGGGTTGTAAGTACGCATCTTCCATGGAGTAATGGCAGGGTGTACTGGGATGCCGGTAACACGGGTTCGAGCTACGACAGGATAGATAAAGCCGCCAGCACAAGTGAATATGCCGGCAAGTGGAACCATTGGGCCATGACAAAAAATGCCAACACAGGCATAATGCGGATTTATCTCAACGGTATACTCTGGCACGAAGGCACCGGTAAAACCAGAACAATGGAAGGAATTACAAAATTCAACATTGGAGCCAGTGCGCAGAACAGCGGATTTTACGACGGATATATCGACGAATTTTCCATTTTCAACAAGGAACTTCCCGATACTATTATTCAGCAATTTATGAACCGAAAGATTGATGCCGGTCATCCATATGCTTTAAACCTTTTGGTATTTATTAATTTTGATGAAGGATCAGGCTATATTGCACACGATATTTCAGGGGCCGGAAGTCATGGAATTTTAATGGGAGCTCCATCATGGCACTTACTTCCGGGAAATGAACTCAGAGACAGCACCGCACTAAGCAATATGTTGGCCGATATTGTTTTTGTAAATGGAGCTTATGTTTCACATTTCGACTCACTAATTGCGAATGATACAATCTATAGTAGCCCTATGTCGGTGGTTGAGTATGTTTTAGGTAATTCCGAATTTCTCCCCGTCGATACAAGCTGGATTACCCTTGCCGGGTGGCAATATGTTTACAATCCCTATAATTTCCCTGTCGATTCCAATTATTTTTCTTCATCAGGAGAATATATAAACGAAATCCTAAGTTACTACGAACAACCTTTCGAAATTATCGACCGATTCGAGATTGGCAGGTTTATCACACCATATGGTATTGGGCTTGACCTGGGGCCTGATGGTTTTACATGGATTTACGATGTAACAGATTATGCCTATCTGTTAAAAGATAATGTTGATTTATCGGCAGGAAATCAGCAGGAATTACTTGATCTGAAATTTCTATTGATCGAAGGAACACCACCCCGTGATGTTATTGAAATGAACAGGCCCTGGGGACAAAGGGGATCAAAAAAATACAGTTCATTGGATGGTGATATTTCACTTCAAAACAAAACCATTGCTCTTAATCCACAAGCTTCGGGCTTTAAAATGAAAACCCGGTTTACGGGACATGGTCATAATTCATCAACAGGAGGTTATCCACACTGTTGCGAATGGAAAAACAACACACACTATCTGCTCGTTAATCAGGATACTATTGCTGATTGGCATATTTGGCAAACCTACGATTGTGCCCAAAATCCTGTATTTCCACAGGGCGGGACATGGCCCGGTGCCCGCGAAGGCTGGTGCCCCGGCGATAAGGTTAAAGATTTTGATTTCGAAATAACCAACTATATTACCGGCGATTCGGTTGATATTGATTATGATATTGAAGATGTCCCGCTGAATAACCCGGGAATGGGCAACGGGAGTTATCATGTAGCAATGCACTTTTTCCAGTATGGCCCTGCTAATTTCATGCTTGATGCCGAGGTGGTTGACATAATCAGCCCAAATAATTTTGGCTATTTTTCAAGAAAGAATCCGGTTTGCGATGGCGCACAAATAAGAATAAGAAATTCAGGATCAACACCGTTAACCAGTTTAACAATAAATTATAAGGTGTCGGGAGGAACCGGTGAACAATTTATCTGGACCGGTAACCTTGAATTCATGCAGCAGGAAGTTGTCAATCTTCCAATTTCTTCTACAGATTTCTGGCTTGGAAATGGTGATAATATCTTTGAGGTGTCTATTTCTTCGCCCAATAATGGTACCGATGAAAACAGTGACAATAATCAATACATGGCTCAATTTGAGCTCCCTCAGGTTTATGATAACAATTTCATTGTTATGTATAAATCGAATAATTTTCCGGGCGACAACTATTACGAAGTAATTGATATTAACGGAAACATCGTTCACAGTCGATACTCAGCCGATCCAAACACAACCTATTACGATACACTAAACCTGGGGCCTGGTTGCTATTCCTTTTACTTTTACGATTTAGGTCATGATGGACTCTCTTACTGGGCTTATCCTGAACAAGGCACAGGCAATCTTCGATTTAAAAAAATTGGCGGGGGAACACTTAAATATTTTGAACCTGAATTTGGCTACCGGATATTTCAGTCGTTTACGCTTTCTGAAAATGTAGCAATACATTCATCAGTTGAAGACCAGTTTGTTGAAGTTTTTCCGAACCCTGCCTGCGATTTGATATTTATTGATATTGTTGGCCACACTGGTGTAGTTTCAGTTCAGTTAATTGATTTTACCGGTAAAACAATGTTATCAAAAGATATCCATGTGTATGAAGCCACCACAGAACGTATTCCATTAACAAATCTGGCATCAGGCGCTTACCTGGTACGTGTCTCCGGAGATGAATGGCACAATACGAAAAAAATTCTTATTCAATAGCATACAAACAACTTTTGCCAATGGGAAAAATACAACTTGAAAAAATGGAATTTTATGCCTTTCACGGGCATTTTAAAGAGGAACAGATTGTTGGAAATAAATTTTTAGTCGATCTGTCGATCGGTGCCGATTGTTCGAAACCCGCTCATAGCGATTCGTTGAAAGATGCAGTCGATTATCAAAAGGTATACCGGCTGATAAAACATGAGATGACCCAGAAATCGTTCCTACTTGAAAACATTTGCAAACGATTATTGGATATTGTTTTTCATAACTTTCCTGAAGTGCATAAGGCAAAAGTTAAAGTACGGAAAATGAATCCGCCTATGGGTGGTCGTATCGAGAGTGTAAGTGTTACATTGGAACGACACAGGGAGTAATTTTATGATTAAAACCGCAACTGAAATTTGGCAAAAAAGTTTGCTTGATATGAGTTGGTTTTATTATCTTTGCGCCCCGATTGCAAAACAGTTATGTTGAACAATTGAAAGCCAATGGTCAGTTGGCCGAGTGGTTAGGCAGTGGTCTGCAAAACCATGTACGGCGGTTCGACTCCGCCACTGACCTCAGACGCCGTTTGATAATCAAATGATTACAGACGGCGTTTTTCTTTGGGGTCTGAATCAGGGGACTAAATAGATTGAAATTGTGATGACCTTTGTATTAATTATTCTCCTTCGTCTTATATTCTTTCCAGAAGAATTAAGTTATCATCCTGATTCTTTAATATGAAATTAATATTCATAGCACCTGAATACAGTTGAAATTTATAATGCTTGTTTTTAAATTTGAATTTAACCTTACTGAACCTATTGTTATATTTAAGAGCGACCTCCGTTGTATCTTTATGAATTACTAATGTTAATTGATCTGCTTCAAAAATCATATAAAATTCCTGCAATAAGAGAGATGTTTTATCATTATTAAGTTGAATAGGACAAAGCTCGCAATGACTTACAGAACTTGTATTTAAAGTTTTAAATACACAATGAGCTTCAAATTTTCCACTTATTTTATGAGAAACCTTTTTACAAGTTTGTGTGAAACCTTCAATTTGCAAGAATAATAAGATAATAGTGATTGTGTAAATGACTTTTTTCATGATAGTTTGATTAAATAATACTAATCAAATTTTAAAACAATTCTAATTTCAGAACAAGAAAAGTAATTGGGTATTTCTACCACCCCATTTCCTTTAATACTGCAATTAGAACGAGAAATGCAAGTAACACCGCCAGGGCTATCAGGAGGTTCATTTTATAGTCGGTCTTTTGTTGTTTTTCGATGTTCTTCGATAATAATGGGAGGATGTCTTCATTTAAGTCGGACAAACAAAGTTCAATGTGTTTTATCTGGTACTTAATGGTATTATTGTTTAGCACAGTGGTAATTATAATTCCAAGCAGACATATGGAAGGGAAAACAAAAATATCGATTGTGCCTATTCTTCTGAGTTGTCCGTATTCGACAAAGAAATACAATAGCATTGCAGCGTTATATCCAAATAAATACGATGAGGCAGTTGATGTCAAAGTAGCAAAGGTGTGTCGTTTTAAAAAGGACATCATTTCAGCCAGCTTATCTTTTGTACTGCTGGTTGTCATAGAAATCTCATTGAATGTTTTTAATATTTTCGATTCGAATAAAACCAATGGAACCATTAAAACTAAAGCCACTCCACAAATCATTGCAATGGTTGATTGTACTTCCATGAAAAGAAAAACATCAAAGATCAATAGTGCCATAATTACCATTTTCGTAATAATGTCCTTCCTCATCATAGTGGTGAACTTATTGGCTATTGAATTTGAGCGCCCTGATATAAATCGCTCGATGGTTGTACTTTGGTATTCAGATGCACCCAAAAAATACTCAACACTATTCCACATATCTTTTAAATTTTTGTCGTTCATGATTATTGATTAGTTGTCGCATTCATCAATTCTTCCAGTTTCTTCTTTATTCGTACCAGCTTCACACTGACATTTGATTTCGAAATTCCCAGGATGGCTGAGATTTCCTCGTAGCTTCTTTCTTCCAACCACAAAAGAATAATGGCTTTGTCGATCCGGTTTAGCCTGGAGATAGCCACATGCAAGGCCGAAACTTGTTCTTTCTTATCAGAGCAATCACCAATAAGGTGTACATTTTCTTCCAATGGTTCAAAGCTAAAGCTGTTCTTTTTCGAGCGCACATAGCTAATAGCTGTGTTTAGTGCTACCCGGTACAACCATGTTGTAAACTTCGAGTCTTCCCTGAAACTGGCATACGATGTCCAAAGTTGCAAACAAACTTCCTGAAAAAGGTCTTCCCTGTCGTTTGGATTATTAGCGTATACCAGGGTAATTTTATGAATGATTGCCTGGTTCTTTTCAATCTCTTCGCTAAAGGTTTTTCTGTTATGTTGTTGCCATCCCATTTTTTGGTTTCTACTCCATATGTCGAAAAAACTATCGAAAAACTACAATGAAGATACTTTTTTTAAGAATGGTATCAATTTGAATGCAATTCAAAAATCCTTAGAAAAGATTTATGCCGTAGGCGAGTCTATTGAATTAAAACAATTTTTGCTGTTTGGATACCTCTGTTTGTTTCAATTGACAAAAAATATATTCCCTCTGGCAAATTGCTTATATTAAAAGTATTTGATTCACTAAATGATGCTTGAAGAAAACCTGGGAGTTATATATAAAAACATCTACAAGATCATTTATTTTGATATTGACAATACTCCGGATCGGATTGGGATAAGCTATAACTCTTTTATTTAAAACCGATTCATCAACTATGCCTGTTGTAACACTTTTTGTAAGCTGAACAAAGCTAATGTATTCATCCCCGTCACCAAGATAGTTAATTTTAAAATCATTCCCATTTTCCTGGGTGTTTCCGAAGAAAGGTTCTGTTAAAAAAAGGCTTGCTGTTTAGCAATTAATATAGGTTTTGCTGATTTTCAACACATATCTCTTAAAAAGCTGAATATCAGCAATAAGATTCATATTACATTAATCTAATATATAAATAAATGCACGATTTTCCAGAGGAAAAGTGAAATTTCCATGCATTTTTAAATTGGACATCAGGTTATGCCACGTAGTGGCTAAATCTCAATAACCGTGTGCGAAGTTCACGGATAGAAACAAACCAACAAACACAGCCCCGCCAGTGGTTGAAGTAAAGATTTGTCCTTGCCCATACCCTGGCTGCAATGGTTAAACAGCATGTTGTCACGCAAATCCTTTACTACTGCCTGCTTTTTGCAAATACCTTAAATCGCACTACATTTGAAATGCAATAAGCCGGGTGATATTGCCGGGCTGCCTAACTTAAATGTATGCACAAGAGCAATATAATAATTATCATATTTATCTTCATCTCAAGTACCTCATTTGCTCAAACCAGCATATACGATATTCAATATACCACTATTAGTGGAGGTGGTTTCTATCCTTCTTTATACAGCGGACAAAGTGTTACAACCGGTGGTATAGTAACGGCAACTGATTATCTGGGTGGCAGATTTTTTATATCTTCATCGCAAGGTGGTGCCTGGAACGGCCTTTTTGTTTACGATAACAATTACCTTCCAAACATTGGAGATAGTGTTTTAATTTCCGGTATTATTACAGAATATCAAGGTTATACTGAAATAAAGAACCTGAGTACCTATCAGGTAATTAATACTTCCAATCCTTTGCCCCAAACAGCAACCATATCTAGTGCTGATGTTAGCTGTGAGGCTTATGAAGGAGTTTTGGTTGAAATAAACAACTGTAGTGTTAGCGCCTTATACGATTCATGGGGAAATTGGGAGGTGAACGACGGCAGTGGAATTTGTAGTGTTCGACCCGGAATTTTTGATCTGGAACAACATGGATTTCCATTGTTTCAGAATTACACATTCGAAAAAATTGTTGGAGTAGTTGGAATAAACTATAATCAGAAAAACCTTCATCCAAGAAGCATTGATGATCTACAGTCAGATTCCAGCGAGCTTTTTATTTCAACGCCTGATAAAATTGTATATGATTCTATAACCCATGAGCTTTACATTTATATTTCAATTCTAAATCAGAATGCTCCAATAAATTCCTATTCCTTGCAGATAGCCTACAACGACTCTGTTTTTGAATATACCGGTTATAATAAATCAAACACTCTCTCCGAAACAGGAATCATTACAGATGTGTCAAATCCCGGGAGTATTATTTTAAATTTCAGTGGAAATATTATTTGTAATGATATCGACACGCTGGTTAAACTGCTATTTATTCCTAAATATTTTGGCGAGGCGGAACTACAATTTGCTGGTACAACTATAAATGAAACAAGCCTTACCTATCTTTCTCCGGGAGTATTCGAATACCTTTCATCGGAATGCGATATGCCAATTGGTGATACCTTAACCATTGTTCAACGGCCCTTGCTGAACATACCGTTAATTGTACTTCCCGGCGAGGAATTTAACATTGTATGTTTTGCTCCGGAATCAGCTTCATCGTGGAGTGCGGAGTTGTTATACGAACATGTATCGGTTCCAATAAATATTATACAGTTCGATTACGATGCAACTCTCGAAAGGTGGACCTTAAACTCAGTTATTCCCAATGTCGACACGTATGAACTATATGATTTACGAGTAACTACTTCCAATGGTCTTATTGATACAGTTAGGAATGCAATAAAAGTAATAGATCAATACAAAACGAACTATAACTTTATTCATATCACAGATACACACCTTCCGGGAAAAACCTATTATGGTGAACCTGGCTACGAAACAGATGTGTCGGAGATGGAAGATCTATATGAAGTGATCAAAGACATAAACCTGATCAATCCGGAGTTTGTGCTTTTAACAGGTGACTTATTGAATGAAGGTGAGCTTGAAGATTTTGAATGTTTACGAAATCATACTATGGCAATAGAGCTTTTACAACTATTTGAGGTTCCGGTTTATATTGTTCCCGGTAATCATGATATTGGTGGTTGGGAAGACACACCCCCGGTTCAGGGAACAGCCCGACGTGAATGGTGGCGTTTTTTTGGTTGGCGACAGCGTGAAATCACTCCTACACAAACAACTTATCAATCACACGATTATAGTTTCAATTATGGAAATATTCATTTTACAGGCCTGGAAGCCTACGACAATTATGATATGTACATGGACAGTGTTTATGGTTACGAAAGCTTTACATCTGAACAAATAGCCTGGCTGCAAAACGATCTGGCAGCCGCAGGAAACATGACTAAGGTGCTGTTTTACCATTATGATTTTAAACATGAGCTGAACCTAACAAACCTGGGAGTCGACATGGCCTTATGGGGACACAATCATGATAACACAGGCGACATAAATGTATATCCTTATAATTTATCTACTGCGAATACCTGCAATGGTGACCGAACCTACCGGGTAATCCGTGTTAACAATGGCAGCTTGCAAGCTGAAAACGCCATTCAATCGCACGTTGGTAGCGATATGTTAAGCATTGATTTCAATATGGCCAATAATGGTTCTCTTGATCTGGTTTCTGCGACTATTAGCAATAACCACAATTTGAGTTTTGATGGCGGCCTTGTCAAATTTATAATGCCAATCAGTCAGTTTGGTTTTACTGTAACAAATGGAACTTTAATGCAAGTGTTGGAAAATGGCACCACTGCTACTTGCTATGTAAATGTTGACATTCCGGCCT
This sequence comes from uncultured Bacteroidales bacterium, assembly GCA_964388245.1. Lineage (GTDB taxonomy): Bacteria > Bacteroidota > Bacteroidia > Bacteroidales > M50B96 > JAIOYV01. The sequence goes on along the minus strand of CAYLZH010000040.1, from coordinate 3,828 downwards.
TTGATCAAATTACGGTTACAATTAAAAAAGCTGAAATCAGCATTAGTGAACTGAATCTCAAATCCTCATTTACCTATTATCCAAGCCCCTTCAATGAAAAATTACAAGTAGAGTTTGAAATACAGCAAAAGGCCATGGTAACTATTTCAGTCTACAATCTGGCCGGACAGTTAGTAAGAGTTTTGCTTAACGAAAGTAAAGTCCCCGGAAAATATGCAACTGTTTGGGATGCATTCAATTCAACAGGAAAAGAAGTTGAAAACGGAACCTATATTCTGAAGTACAAACTTAATGGCAATCTGCTTTCATCCGGCCTGGTGTCGCTAATTCGGTAGATTACAACAAATAACATAAGTGAATTTTTTACAGAGGATTATTATCATCAAATCCTTGTCATAAATTTTGGTAACGCTGCCAAAAATAGTTGGGATGGATTACAAAAATACGATACATCCTATTTCAAACTAAATGGCTTTTGTATCATTTGCCTGATATCAAACAATATGCATAAGATGTATGTATGGATTGATACCTCAGGAGAGAGTCTAAGCTTTAATCGTTTGGGATAACATTAAAATTAATGATTTGCAATGAATTCATTTCAACTTCAATAGTTTCAAAAAAAAAGTGACCCACAAGTCTTACCTGTGAGTCACTAATTTTATTAACTATCTAAAATTGATTTGGAAAAAATGTTTTAGTTCATCGAACTAATAGTTATCCAGATTATTATTGTTCGAATTTCATCAAAAGGTTTGATTTAATTGCGTGTGCAATTGCGGCATTGTTAAAAATAGCTAATCCAAATGGCATATCTTCTGCTACAACAAATACTGCATCATCTTCGTCGTTAGTATTTAGCTTACGGGTAAATTCGCAAATCCAGCCCGATCCTGTATAAACAGCTTTTACACTAACATCGGCCCTTCCAAGTGTAAAGGCTTTGGTTGTAACACTTGGGAAACGCTTTGCTCCAACACCTTGCTCGTAACCACCATCGGCTGGATCAATAGTACCACCTCCATCATAAGTTAATACACCGTTCTCATCAACAGCAGTTACCATCTTGGCAGTACCGTCAGTAATATCATCGGCGCTAATCCAGTAGTAGTTGGTTTGATCAGGAATAACGTATTTTGGTACGTCGACATCTTCTACGCCATTATTCAATGTTTGCTTATTGTTCGAATATCCGGCTTCACCTGATGAGTCACCTCCACGGCCATTGGCTCCTGACTGAAGTGCAGGATCGGCATAATTTAATACCTGGTCATCTACCTGATCGGCATATGTTCCTCTTACCCTTTTCCAGTGCCACATATCAACTTTCTGACCATCAACAATGGTATAGTGTCTTGAATGTTTATCCTTGGCGTTTGCAATAGGCAGGTTCTGATGACAGGTTGCATAGCAGGTTGAAGCGTCAAAACCGTCTACCTGTCCGATTGGCCAGAAGAAGGCAAATTTATCTTCATAAAATTTGTCATCAGCAGCATTGGCATATTTGTGCTCGCCTTTCCAAAGTTTGTCAGCAGGATCGAAATACCATGATTGCCTGTCTTTGCTGTCATCATCATCGTCCCATTCAAGCAGGAAGAAAATATCATCTCCATAGTAACCTGCTCGCATTGTGAAGTCATATTTCTCACCTGAAAAAGGCTCAAACAGTCCGAGGTTTTCCTCAATACCTTCTCCATCGGGATTAAGATAAGTGCCACGTGCCGCTAAGTTAGGGACCTCTGTAGTTCCAACCAGCCGCTGAGCGGTTCCCCACATTTCATCGATATCCCCGTCAAGAGTTGGGGCACTGTCGAATTTTTTGACAAGGAGTTCAGTGGAGCTTTCACCCGGATCGGTAGGTGTATCATCATCATTTTTACATTGGGTTAGTGATAAGGCCATTCCTAAAAACATGATGGCTGTTAAGTAAATTAAACTCTTTTTCATTTTGTAAACTTTTAATTTATTGAAATTTATCTTAATCTAAAAACTTCAATAAATGTACCTGCTAAAACGGAAAGCCTATTGCTGGTAAGGTAAAGCTGTAAGTATCTGAATATGAGATGAAGTTTTTTTTAGATTTATTTCTCAGGTAGAATATACTACATTAAAAATCGTCAGGATTTCGTCGTAAAAGTCGAAATTCTGACGATTTTATAGATTGTATTTAACTATTTTTGATTTCAGGGTTGAAGGAGGTAGTCCCAGATATTCCGATGCTTTTGCCTTATTGCCCCGTGCCTTATCCAGAGCGGCCAAAATAGCATTTTTTTCTACTTCATCAAGAATCTCATTCAGGGTTTTATCATCGAACGAGAAACAGGCTGGTTTAAATCCCGGAAACTTAATTTCAAGAGGTAAAGTGCTTTTATCAATAAGATTATTTGTGCTTAACAGGGTAAGGCGCTCGGCCAGGTTTTTTAGTTCCCTGACGTTTCCCGGAAACGGATATTCTTTTAAAATATCGAATACTTTCTGATCGATTTCTATATTCCCATTTTCGTTATATACTGAAACAAAATGCTTCGTAAGATTAACAATGTCGGCAGGCCGTTCTCGTAAAGGAGGCAGGTTAATCGGAAAAACATTAAGGCGGTAATACAAGTCCTCCCTGAATTTTCCTTCATCAACCATTTGACGCAGATTCTTTTTTGTTGAGGCTATAAGCCTGATATCTACACTGATAGTTTTAGTTCCGCCTACACGCTCAATTTCCCGTTCTTCAAGTGCTCTAAGTAATTTCACCTGCATTTCAAGGGGTACATCATCAATATCATCGAGATAGAGAGTGCCTCCATTGGCAAGTTCGAACCTGCCTGCTTTTTCTGATACTGCACCTGTAAAGGCACCCTTTTCGTGCCCGAATAATTCGGATTCGAAAATATCGCGGCTTAATATAGCGCAACTTACTTTTACAAGTGGTTTTTTACTACGGGTACTGTTGTAATGGATAATATTTGTGACCAATTCTTTTCCGGTACCTGTTTCGCCTGTTAACAATACACTTGTGGTTTTATGAGCTACAATTTTAATCAGCTCGAAAATATCGGATACCTCCTGACTTTTTCCAACAAATGAGGAAAAGTCGTAATCGTGTTTTAGTTTAAGTTTTAATTCCCTGTTTTCGGTTTTAATTTGCTTAAGTTCAACAATATGTTCAATAATTATGAGGATTTTTTCATTATCAAAAGGTTTTTCTACATAATCATAGGCTCCAAGTTTCATGGCCTCAACAGCAGTCGACACGGTTGAATAGGCTGTCATCAGCACCACATAAATATTGTGGTTAAATTCCTTGATCCTTTTCAGAAATTCGATTCCGTTTATATCCGGCATTTTCAGATCGGTAATCACAATATCAGGTGTCTCACTTTTCATCTGCAAGAGAGCCGGTTTTGCATTGGCAAACTCAATAACTTCATAACCAGCATCTCTCAATTCGTCGGCCAGCGCCACTCTGATTATCCGCTCATCGTCTACAACATAAATCTTCATCTTTAACTATTTTGAATAACAAGGTAGTTCGACAACAAATTCGGTTCCTAATCTTTCAGTGCTTTTAAAATATATTTTTCCTCCATGCTCATTTATCAGGTTAAACGAAACTGATAATCCCAGGCCTGTTCCTTTTCCAACTTTCTTAGAAGTAAAAAAGGGATCAAAGATTTTATCTTTTTTATCAGCAGTAATCCCAATTCCATTATCAAAAAAAGATAATCGTATAATTTCCGGGTGTTTATTGATAACAATTTTTATTTCGCCGGCATAGTCCGGATCGTTGGCTTTTTGTTCAATAATAGCATCAATACCATTGAGTATAAGATTTAC
>CAYLZH010000039.1:16591-24410 GCA_964388245.1 uncultured Bacteroidales bacterium | reverse complement strand
CATAATAAGTTTTTGACACAAATATAATATATTATATCATGAACGAAATACTAGTTGTTTAAATAGCTGGGTGAGTATGTTGCTCATATTATTGTTCAATTATCAATTCTTATCCATTTTATTTATTAATAATTTCTCATGGTGTTTAATAAATCACCACTATCAGAAATGACTATTTCATCCCAGAAATTTGAAACCTCAAAACCGGAAAAGTAGAAGAAGCCGACAAGAAAATAGAGTTTATCCGAAAAAGGATAAATCCCTTCCATCACTTCAGATAATAACTGCTTTTCGTTTGTTATAAATTGTCCAGACATAAATAATCCATTTTCATTCTTTATAAAATCTTTTCGATCAATTCCTTTCTTACAACATCATATGCAACCTTATTGTCATAATCAACACCAGGCCTTAGAATTGCATGTATGTCACCAAGAAACTCCATATCCTCCATCTTTTCATCCATGTTTAGGATAAATTGTTTTTGTGTAGGAGGCTTTTTAACAACAAAATTTATATACTCCTTATAACAATAAATCAATTTATCGGTATCTACTTCATGATTCGATAATGCCCACCATAAATCAAAAAGATCTCGACCTTTTCTTCGCTGATATAACGCTCTCAATTTTGTTCCTAATAATTCTTCAATTTCATATGAGTATATGTTGCATTGGCCAGCGAACCAGCTATTGTTTATTGCATGATCTATCTCTTTTAATCCCAAGATTGTGAAATGCTCACGACAGTTAATTTCCAGTTTCAAACGAAGATTTATTATGGGTGGAATCTCTGATTCAAACCTATATATAATTGTATTGTTGTTAATATTCTGCTTGACAGTTCTCTTTGTTCCCAAGAAATTTAGCGTTCTTCTGATTTGTTTTAATACAGGACTAATTTGCCCTTCATTAATTTGAACCAAATCAATGTCTTCAGAATACCTTACTTGTGGATTTAGATATATTTTATGTAAGGCAGTACCACCTCTAAACGCAAGACTATTGCGAATCAGGTCATCAGAAAACATTTCAATTAATGCCCGCTCAATTATAAGATCTTGTTCTATTTGAGATGCCTCTGGCCATGGAGCTTGCTCTCTCCATTCTTCTATGTATCTTCTTGGGATCATAAATCTCCTTCAATTTCTATGTTAACTAGGATTTTCCACTCTTTATCCACTAATCCTTCCTTTTCTTTCTTTGGGGAGAGTGGAATAGTATTGAGTTTTCTATTTCGTAATACCTTTCTTAAGGAGTTAGCCAAATCTTCCCTTTTAAGTTCTCTGTCAATAATGTATCCAAGCCTTTGAATTGATGCTGTTCGTGGATAATTCTTTGCCGCTCTTAATAATAATGATGGCTTCATTACTTCATATAATTCTTGCAAAACCGTAAATGACCGATTTATACCAATAGAGCCTGAATAGTAAAGAAAATCTAAGGCAGTTAACTCAGGGGAAGAAACATTGATGTATCCTGCATCCGTTTTCTTCTGGACAATATCATCAGTATTCCAGTCCTTTTTCACATTAAAATTTATTGCAAAATTCTTCTTTCGAATGCTTCTCATTGCTGGCTTTTTAATCATTACAAATGATTCCATTATCTGCTGATGAGAAGCTCCATGCAGAGCTGCTGCAGAAAACAATCCGATATAATACTCTCTGTTAAATGAATGCATTAAGTCATCAATAAAAAGGTTAACCGGCAATGTATTTACAGATGAGTATTCAGGTGGAATAATTAAATAGAAACCTTTTCTTACGGAAGCAATCTCGCCTTTTTGCTTCAATCTATATAAATTTTTGTCAAGTGCCTGATTAGAAATATCAAAAGTATCCATTAACTCTTGATAAGTAAAGGAATACCTTCCTTTTGCTCTTATTTTCTTTAAGAAATCCTCAATAAAATTATATACTTTCCGTTCGTCAGCCATAATTTGATACGTTTGCAATTCTTCACGAAATGTGTCAAGAATAGCAAATATAATATTTTTTTCAATTGAGTTGTTGTTAAAAACTAAATATTATTCTACAAGCTAATATTCAGGATCATATAACTGTTGGTGGTAGAAGTGTAGTTAATAAAACAACCAAAAGTATACTATTTTCATAGCTTTGTGAAGTAAAAAACCTAAATAGCAACTACCGAAAGCACTGCATATCCAATAATCAAACTTAAATCTTGACTGAAAAAGTTCGATAATTCCCCGCTTCTGGGTACAAACAAGTTAGCCGACTTTTACGAGTCGGCTTTTTTGTTGAAGGTACGTTACGTTCAGGATCCCGTCAGGAGGAAAGCGTTTGAGTGGCCCTAATCCCAATAAAAAGTTGCATTCAGTTAATGCTGATTTTTTTGCGCTGTCGAAATCTCAAATTGTTTGGTTAACCGGGCGAAGCACCTTCAATATCATTATTGAGATAATTAGAGAATAACTATCTTTGCTTTCAATGGAAATACTTCTTTATATAGGAATTGTCCAATCGCTGTTTGCCAGTTTGTTAATGATTACAAAAAAAGGCCGTCAAATCTCGGATATTGTATTGGCTATTTGGTTATTTCTTATTGCCTTACAGTTGCTCTCAAGTTTGCTGAGTCTGAAATTTGAGCGCTTTACCTTTCCGGAACTTATCATGTTAAAACTGATACCTTTTACATACGGCCCATTCGTGTATATCTATGCGAAAATGCTGGTATTGGAAAAACCGGTTTTCAGAATAAAATATTTTGTTCATTTCCTTCCCTTTATTGTCACTACTCTGCTGTTTATGATCTTTGCCTCAAAAGAAGTTATCATGGCTGAAGTTAGGGCAAGCTTTCTGGGCATTGAAACCTCAAGTTACCACAATATTTATTCGATGTTGATTATCGGATCAATTATTTTTTATGTTATTCAGGTGCTATACCTGCTTCGGGTACACGATAATAATGTATACAATTACTTCTCGTTCGATTCGCATAAAACAAATTTAAGGTGGTTAAAAACCATGGCCCTGATTTTTGCCCTTGCCTATCTTCTTGCCGTTACATCGCGCTTGTTTAGCATTTTTCTTGATATTACAAATCCCGTTTTCCGGCCCGACATATTTCCGATTATCGGTCTTACTTTATTTGCATATGCAATAAGTTTTTTTGGATTCAATCAGGAGGCCATATTTGTTAGTCAGAGCTTTATCAGGCTCCAGCGTAGAAAGGACCGGCTGGCTGCAGGCGATGAAGAAATTAAACCCCACATTCGTTACGAACGATCGGGATTAAAGGAGGAAGAAGCCTTACAATATATTGATAGAATACGTGCATATATGGAACGTGAAAAGCCATTTTTGAATGGAAGTTTTACCATCGAGATTATGTCGCGCGAGTTATCAATACCAAAACACTACATTACACAGGTCTTAAACGAAAAACTCAATAAGAATTTTTACACATATGTAAACGAATACAGAGTCGGGGAGGTGAAACAAAAGTTATCTGATAAAAAAAACGAGAATCTAACCTTGCTGGCACTGGCTTATGATTCAGGATTTAATTCGAAGTCATCATTTAATACCATATTTAAAAAAATGACGGGTCATACCCCTTCGGAATATAAGAATACGATTGCAAAAGATGACTGAGAAAACACTGAATTAATCGTGAACATTGCATGATGTTTGAAAATTATCACTATGTCGAGAATAAAAGAGCTTACTGTTTTTACACTTGGTGATTCAGCCAAAATCAGTACTTGGTCGAATGTACCCTATTTTTTTACCGAGACCTTTATAGCCAAAGGTGTGAAGGTAAACCGTGTTGATATAAGCCCTATTCCGGTAATTGAAAAAATCTACAATAACTCTGTCCTGAAATTGTTTAAATGGGTGAACTGGAATCCAACCTTAAAATTTTACCGGACACATTTGAATTATCTTTTCACTCAGGCAAAAATAAGAAAGGCAACCAAAAAATATTCCTCATCAGATGCCAATGTTTTTATGACATTTAGTTTTTCATCAGGTACTTATAAGAATAAATACTCCATTTTATTTCACGATTGGACCTATCATCATTATTTCGATTATTTTGAGAATAGAAAACCACATTTGCTGGAACAAAGGTGCATGAACCGGGAGGACAAACATATCCGGGATTCTAACCTGATCTTACCCCTTTTTCCCGGAATTGCACAATACATGAAGAGTCGATATAAAGATAAAAATGTGGTATATCTTGGAAACGTTATAAATTCGGAGATCAAAGTAAACCCCGAAGAAATTATTGAACAAAAATTAAAGTCGAATACATTGCTTTTTGTGGGAAGCGAAAAATATATTGATGCAGCCAGGCTTCTTGTAAAATCATTTGATATTTTAAGTAAAGGAAATTCAGATTTTGAGTTACATATTATCGGAATTGAAAAAAACAAACTGCCGGTTACGAATAAAGGAGTAATCTGTCATGGTTATCTTGATAAGGGTGAAAAATGCGATCGTGAGTTGTACTATGATCTTTTCAGGCGTGCCCGTGTGTTTATTAATACCGACAAAAAGTGGGGGGCATTTTCTGCAACAGTTGAGGCGATGTATTTCTATATCCCGGTTTTGGTTGCTCCCTACGATGAGTTTACAAAAACTTTTGGGGATGAAATAGATGTTGGCATGTACAGTAATTCAGAAAAACCTGAGGATGTTGCCACCAAAATTGCAACTTTGACACATGCTGATAATTATAAATCGCTATGTATTAATGCTCATAAGGCGGTAAAAGATTTCACATGGGATGCCTATATTGATAAAGTACTTAATACAATTCAAAACGAAATGGAAAGATGATTATGACTTTGATGCATTATCTGATTAAGAATTTTCGAATAATTATCTTTCTTTTTATCATTTCAATTTAACATGCAATGTTATCATAACTAATATCATTTGTCAACAAAATGTGAACATTTATCATTTGTTCTATTTTTTCATCAACGTGCTTACTCCGTTTAACTATAGTTAGTTAATCTTAATAAAATTCGAATGTTTATTTCATTTTTTCTAAGTATATTTATCTTTTATTTGCTTAAAAAAGAGATCAAACCAGGTGCTAAATCAGATTCGGTACATATTATTTTATGCCTTTCTTTCATTGCTTGTATTCGGTTGCAATAGCCCAAAGAATTATAGTCAGGCTACGGCTGTGGTAGCCAATGGAAGACTTGATCTCACGGACTGGGATGAAACTAATTATACGAAAGTTGAGCTTCGGGGCGAATGGGAATTTTACTGGCATAGATTGTTAGATCCAAATGATTTTCCATTAATTATTGAACCTGAATACCTCTCGTTTCCTGAGCTCTGGACAAATTTGAATTCGAAGCATGGAGAACTTTCTTCCTTTGGCTTTGCCACTTACCGTTTAAAAATTCTATTACCTGAAAATTGTCCTCAGTTGGCAATTCAAATGCCCGATATTTATACTGCATATAAAATGTGGATTGAAGAGAAGCTGTTCATCGAAGTTGGGCAAACCGGAATAATTCAACCGGAATCGAAGCCATTTTGGTTACCGCAAACTAAAATTTTTGAACCGGAAGGTAACACAGTTGAAATCATACTTCAGGTCTCAAATTTCGATCATAGTAAAGGTGGGATAACTATAGCTCCTGTTATTGGAACAAGTACAGAACTAATAAGGCAGCGTGATCTGGAAGCTGCAATCGATTTACTATTAACCGGGGCATTAATCATGGGCGGGCTTTTCCTGCTTGGGCTATTTATTTTTGGCCGGCAGGAAAAATCTGTTTTATATTTTGCGCTGTTTTGTATTGTGTATAGCTACCGGGTTATCGGTACCGATTTATACTACCTGCATAACCTTTTGCCAACAGTAAGCTGGTACATTACAATCAGGCTTGAATACATTAGTCTGTACCTTAGCACATATATCTTTCTTATCTTTATTAAATCACTCTATCCTAAAGAAACATCGAATCTTTTAGTATGGATTTTAAGGGTTATTTGCATTGGTTTAATAGTCCTCACAATTTTTACTCCGGCATTTGTCTTTACCTGGCCCCTGAATATCTTTTTAGTTTTACTTGTTTCTTATATGGTTTATGCCACATCGATTTTCATCAGGGCGGTAATGAATAAGCGCGACGGTGCTGTTTATGCTTTAATCAGCATGTTTATCATGTTTGTTGTCCTGGTGATGGGCGTTTTCAACTACTTGAGAATTATTCCTGAAACACCAATTTTCTATTTCTTTGGATATGTGATGTTTTTCTTTTTTCAGTCCCTGATTTTGTCGTACCGGTTTGCACGGTTTTTTAAGGTAGCCAAAGATAAAGCTGAGCTTGGCGCAAAAGCAAAAGCTGATTTTATGGCAACCATGAGCCACGAAATCAGGACACCAATGAACGGTGTAATCGGAATGGCCGGGCTTCTAAGTCAGACAAAATTAACAAAAGAACAAAAGGAATATGTCGATACAATTAGAATAAGTGGCGATAATCTTCTTACCGTAATCAACGATATTCTTGATTTTTCGAAAATTGAACAAGGTAAGATGGAGCTCGAAAACCAGGGATTCGATCTTGTAAACTGTATCGAAGAGGTGTTTATGCTTTTATCGGCGGCAGCAGGCAGAAAGAATCTTGAGTTGCTTATCGATTTTAAAAAAGATGTGCCGAGGTTTATTATTACCGATCCAACAAGGCTTAAACAAGTGCTGGTTAATTTAGTGAACAATGCTATTAAGTTTACCGAAAAAGGCGAAATACTGCTTTGTGTCAGGAAAAATACGAATAGTGGTGATATAATTGAGCTTGAATTTTCGGTGAAAGATACCGGGATAGGGATTGCTCCCGAAAAGATTGGTTTGCTTTTTCAGTCATTTTCTCAAGTCGATTCTTCCATAGCAAGGCGCTTCGAAGGCACAGGATTAGGCCTTGCCATTTCGAAACAACTTGTGTCATTGATGGGTGGCAGAATTTGGGTAGAATCGGATCTCGGTGTAGGTTCAGTGTTCCGGTTCACAATCAACACTGCAATCGATGAAGAAATGGGTCGATCGTATATTCAGCCTGATGCACAAATTTTTGCAGACAAACGCGTGATTATCCTCGATGATAATCAGACAAACCTGCGGATTCTTTCGACCCAGTTGGAAAACTGGGGATTCAGGGTTGTGGCAAATTCCGATGTTGGGATATTTTTCCATTTGATAAAAAAGGAGAGTTTCGATCTTGCAATTATCGACATGCAGTTGCCAGGTATAAACGGGATTGATATTGCGAAAAAAGTAAATTCATTTAGCCAAAAAATCCCAATCATAATCCTTTCTTCAATTCAGATTCAGTTTACTGATGAAGAGAGTAAATATTTTCATTCATTTATCCTGAAACCGGCACGAGAGACTAAATTATGGAAAGGTCTTTTAGGTGCTCTTGGCCATGAATTTACTGACGATAAATCAGAACTATCTGAGGAAGAAGAGGTTCAGGAGGAAAAAGACATTAGATATGCCCGAATTCTTGTCGCAGAGGATAATATGATCAATCAAAAGGTTACTGCACGATTACTTAATAATTTGGGGATCGATCCGGATATTGTAGCGAATGGTCAGGAAGCTTTCGATGCTGTAGTGTTGAAAACCTACGATCTGATATTAATGGATGTGCAAATGCCTGAAATGGATGGCTTTGAGTCGAGTAAAATGATACTTGATTATTGTAATAAGCTCCCGGGATGGCCCGAAAGGGTCATGACCATGCAAAAAAACTGGATCGGTAAAAGTTATGGCGCCATTATCCGGTTTCCCATAGTGGATTCAGATGAGGTGATCGA
>CAYLZH010000039.1:0-16581 GCA_964388245.1 uncultured Bacteroidales bacterium | reverse complement strand
ATAAAAACTCGATACCAGCGCCGGTAATTCTTGCCATGACTGCCAATGTTATTGGTGACTCACGCGATCAATGTATTCTTGCCGGAATGAGTGGATTTATTTCAAAACCTGTTTCACCTGATCAGCTAAAAGAAAGTTTGTTAAAATTCCTTTAATAAAATTCAGGAATAATTTTAGTAGGTTTGTGATGACTAAATGTTTTAGCATGTTTTACTGTATATAATTCTTTTTGATGATGGAAATTTTTGAAGCAGTTAAAATAAATACACCGAATGTTGTGCACGAAACCATTGATGGCGAGGCAATTTTATTGAACCTAAGAACAGGTGATTACTACAGCATCGATGATATTGGAGCACTGGTGTGGGATTACATCGAAAAAACCGGCAACTGGCAAACAGCAATTGAACTATTAGGATCAACCAACAATAATCAGAAGGAATTAATAGGTAAGTCGGTGCAGGATTTTGTTTCAAAACTAATAAAAGAAGAACTTCTGATTCAGGATACTGAAACAACTAAAATTCATGAAAACGGTTTGGCTGAATTAGAAGATTTACTTAAAAAAGCAGCTTCCGATTTTAAACCTCCCGTTGTAAATAAATATTCCGATATGCAGGATCTTTTATTGCTCGATCCTATTCACGATGTTGATGAAAAAGGCTGGCCCGAACCTAAGGAAGAATAGTGATACACAGCGTAAATCATTGACTGTTTTATGAATGCAGATCAGAGCCCTTTTCCGAATACTACTCAGAAATTACTTTTGCAGGCATCGCTTTTAAACGGATCACAAGCTCTTGGCGCATGGAATCAATGGAGATCAAATGTCGATTTCGAGACAGATATCGAATATGGATCATTCAGGCAACTTCCCTTACTTTACCAAAATCTAAATAAGCTACAGCTCGATCATCCACTAATGGATCGCCTGAAAGGGATATACAGGCAATCATGGTCAAAAAATCAAATTTTATTCCATCGTACCGCAAAAGTTATTAAGCTTCTTGAAGATGCCGGAATACAAACGCTAATACTAAAGGGGATTGCATTAACTATATTGGTTTACAGGAATTTTGGTGTTAGGCCAATGGCCGATATGGACATTCTGGTAAAGTTCTCTGATGCCAGGAAAACAATCGATTTGCTTAAAAAAAAGGATTGGATAGCACAGGATGAGCAATATCTCGAACATAATTTGTTATATGGCAGAAGCATAACTTTTCTCGATCCTAATAAAACTGAGCTCGATTTACATTGGCACCCGATTTTCGAATCACATGATTTAATATCTGATACTGATTTTTGGGATAAGGCAGTTCCACTGGAAGTTTCAGGAGTTTCTACATTAGCTTTCTGTACAACCGATGCATTGTTCCATACTGTTGTTCACGGGCTTAGGTATAATCCCGAACCTCCAATCAGGTGGGTTGCCGATGCCATGCTTTTATTATGCAACACTGAAAATCCTGTCGATTGGGACAGGTTGCTGAATCATAGTAAGAAGTTTAGGGTATCGCTTCAAATGCGCGATGCATTCGATTATCTGAGGGAGAATTTTAAAGCACCTGTGCCGGATGATGTTTTTAACCAACTTTCAGAAGCAAAGAGTTCATTTTTCGACAGGTTTGTTTACAGGCATGCAAGAAAATATGGCGATAAAGAACCATTTACGTTTACCGAAAAATTGTACACAATCTATGCTTCATATATTCGCCAGTCGAGTGAAACTGGATTTTTCAGGCTTAATTTCGGTTTTATAAAATATATGAGGTTTCGAACCAAAGGAAAGCCATATTGCCGGATACTGTTTTATTACTTTCGTTTGTTTTTTGAAAGGCACGATAAATAATAATCAGGTACAAAGGAAGCAATTAATAAAATGATAAGATTCAGGAAAAATAAAACCAATGGTATTCCATATTTCTCGAAAGAGGCATGGATATATTATGCCGGATTTTTCAGGAATTATTACAAAAAGATAATTGTAACCTCATTAAGTTCTACTGCCCAGGCATTTTTAATTATTCCGGTATTGTTGCTTGTCAGGTATATTTTCGATGTGGCCATACCCCAAAAGGAAATCGATAAATTCATTTATATCGGATTAGCTATTTTGGCATTACGATTAATAAATGTCGGGTTTACTTTATGGCTTCGAAAAATTAACCTGAAGATTATTGCCGATGCTATTTATAAACTCCGGTCTGACTTAATAGTCAGGGTTTTTAATATGTCGCGAAGTTTTCACACCCACGAAGACCAACGCCTGTTGCATACACGCATTGTACAGGATACTGAACGGATTGACACAATGAGCTCTTCTTTGGTGTCAGGAATTGTTCCCGCAATTCTGATAAGCCTTGGCTTGTGTGTTGTTTTGGTAATCCTGAACTGGTTTTTGTTTACTGTAATTGTCCTGTATTTTCCAGTCCTGATAGTATCGAACAGGTATATGGGCAAGCAGGTAAAAAAGAGAGTATATGCTTTTCAAAGAGCCTTTGAAGGTTTCAGCAAAGGAAGTATGTTTATCATGAAGTTTATAGACCTGATAAAAATTCAATCGGCAGGGCAACAAGAATTAACAAAGCACAAAAAGGATCTGTACAATCTTCAGGATAAATCGGTTAAAAGAACTTACTTTTTTAGTATTAATGGCCAGCTACAGAGTTTTTTAGTGAATATCACAGGTGTCATTGTCCTGATTATCGGAGGGATTTCAGTTGCAAGTGAAAGTATGAGCCTGGGAGATTTCTTCGCATTTTATATGGCAGCCAACTACCTGCAAAATTATTTCAATATTATAACCGGATCGTTTACAAAAGTGCTTGCCGGAAACGAGTCGCTCGACACACTATTTAAGATTGCAAATAACAAGGAGACAGAGCCTTACAGAGGAACTCAAAAAATTAACTTTACAGGGACTATATTAATTCAGAATGTTTTTTTCAGATATACTGATAAGCCGGTTTTAAAAGATGTATCCTTAACAATTTCTCCCGGCAGTAAATTAGCTATTGTTGGTGAAAATGGGGCAGGAAAATCTACCATTATCCATTTAATATTAGGATTTTATGCTCCTCAGGAAGGACATATTTTTGCGGATAAATATTCCTATCATGATCTGGATATTGAGCATTTCAGACGATCGATTGGAGTGGTATCACAAAATCCAATGCTCATTCCTGGCTCAATAACCGACAATATCAGGTTTGGTAATGACCAGGCTGGTATCGACCAGGTGGAGACTGCCTCAAAACAGGCCTTGGCTCATGATTTTATTAGTAAACTTGACGACCAATATGATACTCAAATAGGGGAGGATGGCGTGTTGCTCTCTGGCGGTGAGCGACAGCGAATTGCTATTGCCAGGGCTTTGCTTCGCAGACCAAAACTTTTGATTCTTGATGAGCCAACCAATCATCTTGATGTTATGGCTGTAAAAGACATTATGCGAAGTATTGGCAGCATTAATTATAATCCTGCAATTGTGATTATAAGTCATGATATGAAGGTAGTAAGTTACGCGCAAGAAATTTTATTAATTGAAGATGGATGTATGAAACCCTATACTGAACTGGTAAACTGATTAAGTAAACATGGCGATCCAATCAAATAATCCACTGATTAGTACTATTATTACTGTTCATAATGGTGCCGATTATATCAGCGAAGCATTGCAAAGCATTTTCCAACAGGAATATAAAAATATTGAAATTATTGTAGTTGATGATGGATCTACGGATAAAACGGCTACATTGATAAAGAGCTATGGTAAGAAAGTGATTTATTCTTATCAGCATAAAACTGGCATTGCCGCTGGAAAGAATAGAGGCATTGAGATAGCAGGGGGCGAATATTTTGCTTTTCTCGATGCTGATGATTTATGGACTCCCGGGAAAATTTCCACTCAGCATGATTGTTTCATTAACGAGCCGATGCTGGATATCGTTTTTGGTAATGTAGAACATTTCTATTGTCCTGATCTTTCTGAAACTGAAAGAAGTAAATACCATTGCCCGGAAAAATCAATGCCCGGAATAAGTTCAATTACAATGCTAATTAAACGACAATCATTTTTTAAGGTTGGAATGTTCGACACCAAATATCGGCGTGGAATATTTAACGATTGGTATTTAAGGGCGTGTGAAATTGGTCTAAAATCGCATGTCCACCCCGATGTTATGCTAAAACGCCGTATCCACAGGAAAAATCATGGAATTGTAAACAAAGATAAGTCAGTCGATTATGTTCGGATGTTAAAGGCATCGCTCGATCGAAAACGTAAAACTAATTAGTAACAGCTTAATCGGAAACATGGATAAAAAGCCAAAGACAGAAATTGAACAGGTTCGGTTTTATCAGCAATGTCTGACAAAATTTCATATAGCTGCTGAACAAACCGGTATCATTCGAAAGTATTATTCCATTGCCGGTACAAAAGTCTGCCTGTGTTTTGCTGGAAAATCAATGATACCAGTTTTAACACTCGCTCTCGAACATCTATCGATTCCGGAAACCGATAGTCCCGATATGATAATAAATATCTGGGACTCCAAATCGAGTGGGATTGCGATGCCCCCGCCGCCTTGCGAATGGGAAGATTTTACCGATCGTGGTGATATTTGGGGCTTCAATAGCAAACGGATAAAAACAGCCTTTCACTGGAGCGAGTATTCGGTTAATGTGATGGACATTGAATCAAATACTGCTGTTTATTGGGTGAAAAATCCGGCAACATTTCCTTATTGGGTACAGTCATCGCCTTTTAGGACAATATTCCATTGGTGGATGGAAAGAAACAATTGCCAGTTACTTCATGCTGCAGCAGTAGGAACTAATGACGGGGCTGTATTAATTACCGGAAAAGGAGGAGTTGGAAAATCAACAACGGCAACAATTTGCTTGAATGCAGGCCTTTACTATCTTGCCGACGATTATGTGATAATAAGAAAAGATCCCAGCCCCAAAGTTTACAGTTTGTACAGTACGGCAAAAATAAAAATGGAAGATATTTCACAATTTCCTTCGTTTAAATCTTTTATTGGAAAAACTATTTCAGATGATCAGGAAAAGGCTGTTATGTTCCTTTATTCACGCTTCAGTAATCTGATTAAAACAGAAATGCCCCTTACTGCAATTCTAACTCCGGAAATAAAAAACCAGAAAAATACTAAAATTGAAGATGTTGATTTTTGGCCTGTTCAACGGGCCATGTCGTTTACAACAATGTCGCAATTACCAGGAGTAGGAAGCCATACGCACGAATATATTTGTGAATTTTCTGATAAATTACCCTGTTATAAAATTAGTCTCGGAAGTGATTTTAATCTTATCCCTTCAACAATTGAAAAATTCCTGGCCAATCCTGATGAATTTAATCAGCAAAAAAGCCAAAAGATATCTGAACAGGAAAGCCCTTTGATCAGCATAATTGTACCTGTTTACAACGGGGAGAAGTTTATTGCCGGGGCGGTTAAAAATATCCTCCATCAGGGATACCCGGCAATAGAAATAATCATCGTTGATGATGGCTCGTCTGATAATACCAGGAAAATTGTCGAAGACCTGTCGATAGATGTACGTTATTTTCATCAACCAAACGATGGCCCTTCATCGGCAAGGAACAGGGGTATTCGCGATGTATCAGGAAAATATGTTGCGTTTCTGGATGTAGATGATCTATGGCCTGAAAACAACCTGAAGCTACTTGTTGCAGAACTGGAAGCTAATCCATCGGTCGATGTTGTTCGCGGTTATGCGCAATTATTTAAAAACGATAACAATGATGGAATGGAGTATTTGGGCAATCCGAAAGAAGCTTTTCCTGATTATATTGGGGCCGCTTTATACCGGAAACAGGCATTCACAAAGGTCGGACTATTCGATTCATTCCTTAAATTTGGCGAAGACAGTGATTGGTTCAACAGGGCCCGGGAAAAGAATCTGAATATAAAACGTCTCGATGATACAACCTTACTTGTCAGGCGACATGAGGGAAATATTACAGCAGGAAAAAGCCTGAAGGAACTCAATATTTTAAAAGTATTTAAAAAATCGCTTGACAGGGCACGAAATGCAGGATTGGAGTATGATCAAAAAAGTAAGTGATAACCCGTTGATATCAGTAATAATTCCTGTTTTTAACAGCGAGAGATATTTAGCCGAAGCAATCGAAAGTGTTTTTTTGCAGGATTACACACCAATAGAGATTATTGTTGTCGATGATGGCTCAACGGATAATTCAAAAAATCTTGTTAAATCATATGGAAAGAGAATAAAATATCTTTACCAGGAAAACGGAGGACCTGCAAAAGCACGAAACCTCGCACTATCAGTTGCAAGGGGTACATTCATTGCCTGTATCGATTCTGATGATGTTTGGGCTGCCGGTAAGTTGACAAAACAACTTGAACTTTTTTCAAAATACGAAAACCTTGGAATTGCGCTTGGTCTTACTGTAAAAGCATCGTTCAGCGATAAAAGTGAACTGGCAAATGTTAATACCGAAGAGCTAATATCTTTTAATCTGTTGTTGGGCAGCACACTTATTAAAAAATCTGTTTTTGAAATAGTTGGGGATCTCGACAATGAGTTAATAATAGGCGAAGATACCGACTGGTTTAACAGGGCGAAGGAGATGAATATTCCAATAGCCGTTCATCGTGATGTTGTGCAGTTTCATCGAAATCATGAACATAATATCACTAATGACAAAAAGATGTTTAATATGGCGGTTTTTAGGATATTAAAAAAGACAAAGGATCGAAGGTTAAAACAGGGTTTGGCAGTTAATATGGGAGTATCAAAACTATATACATTGGATGACCTGATTCAATTTTGGCATAGTGCAAAATAATGATGCACAGTGTAGTAATATAGTATTATGTATAAATTACGAACGATGAATTGGAGTATAATCTAAGAATGGGCGACAGGCATAAAATATCAGTAATTATTCCAACCTATAACTCCGAAAAGTTTATTGAAGAAGTTGTAGAAAGCGTATTCCGGCAAAGTCTACAACCAGATGAGCTGATAATATCCGAAGATGGATCTACTGATAATACGCTAAGGATTCTAAGAAAATTCAAACAAGACATAGTTATTCTTAGCCATAAACATACTGGAAAACCAACCAGAGGACGAAATAATGGTGTAAGAATAGCATCAGGTGATTTTATTGCCTTCCTCGATCACGATGATCTTTGGCCCGAAAACAAATTAGAACTTCAGTATAAAATATTTTGTGAAGATGACTCGGTTGAGGTTGTTTTAGGTTTTACACAAATTTTTAGGCAAAAGAATGATAATTCCCATACCTGGCAGGAATTTTTTATGAAACCTAAATTGAACTTCTTACTTTCAGCTTCATTAATTAAAAGATCTGTTTTGGATAGAATAGGATTATTTGATGAAACAATGAAATATTGGGGAAGTGATGGAGATTGGTTTTTGCGGGCAATTGAACAGGAAACAAAATTCTATTTTCATAATGAAATAGCTCTTTTCTGGAGATATCATCAAAATAATACGTCTGCTCAAAAGGAAAACAGGAACCATGCAGTTATTGAGGTTCTCAAAAAATCACTCGATCGAAGAAGATTAAACAAAAGCGAAATTAAATCCTTGTTACTCAATATCTGAACCATTAACATTTATACCAATGGCAACAAATATAAGCGTAGTAATACCAGCCTATAATGCTGAAAAATATATCTCATCAGCCATAAACAGTGTTTTAATTCAAAACATACCATCGATAGAGATAATAGTTGTTGATGATGGTTCAACTGATAAAACAGGAGAAATTGTTGCAAAATATGGCGAAAGAATCAGGTACGTTTATCAGAATAATGCCGGGCCGGCAAAAGCACGAAACACAGGGATTAAAATATCGAACGGGCAATTTATTAGTTTTCTTGATGCTGATGACATTTGGCCAAAAAACAAAATAGCTGTTCAGCAATTATATTTTGATAAGCATCCGAAAATTGACATATTATTTGGCTTAGTAGAATATATCGATAAAAATGGTCGAAATATGGATACACCGGCAGGAAAACAAATCATAAATTTGGTTCTTGGTTGTGGATTGTACAAAAAGTTGGTATTCGAAAAAGTCGGATATTTTGATGAGTCTTTGCAGTTAGGCGAAGACTTAGACTGGTTTCTCAGGTCTAAAGAAAAAGGTATTAATCTTGATATCATAGAAGAAACTACGCTGTATTACCGTCGACACGATAACAATATTACCAATAATATAGCCCTTAATCGAATAGCAATACTTAGAGTGTTACGGAAGTCGCTTAACAGGCGAAGGCAGCATGGACTAAAACCTGAAACGGCTATACCATTGTTTACTGATATCGATAAACTAAAGGAATATTGGTCACAATGAAATGATAAAATGACTTTCTTTGTTAACATAAAAACTGATTTATACTCAATCAACTCAGATGGAAAAATTTTCAATTAGTGTTATTATTCCTGTTTTCAATGGCGAGGCATATTTATCAGAAGCAATCCAAAGTGTTCTTGAACAGTCCGTTAATCCGTTCGAAGTAATTGTAGTAAATGATGGTTCAACTGATAACAGTAAACAAATTGCACATAGTTTTATATCAGAAATTAAGTTAATCAATCAAACCAACAAGGGATGTGGAAATGCAAGGAATAACGGGATACTGGCATCACAGGGTAATTACCTTGCCTTTCTCGATGCCGACGATTTATGGGTAGAAACAAAACTCGAGCAACAAATCGATATAATCAAAAACAAAAATATGCTCGACATGGTTTTCGGAGGGGTTGAACAATTCGTAAGTCCCGAACTTGATAATAATGGTGAAAAAAAACTAAGGAATGAGCTAAAGGTTATGCCCGGATATATTGCAGGAACAATGCTCATAAAAAAAGATACTTTTCTGAAAGTAGGAATGTTTAACGAAAAACTTGAAGTTGGAGAATATATCGATTGGTTTGGAAGAGCAAGGGATATGGGACTGAATTATCATCTTAGCGATGCAATAGTATTAAAACGACGTATACATAATAATAATATGGGGGTCTATTTGCGCAATAAGAATAAAGATTACACTACGGTTTTAAGGGCTGCCCTCGAACGAAAAAGAAAGCAGAAAAGGAAATTGGAATAATGGAACAAAACAAATTTTTCATTTTTTGCCAGGGGAGGTCAGGCAGCACACTATTAAAGCACCTGTTGAATTCCCATCCTTCGATATTTTGTGAGGGTGAGTTATTTAATAAAGATGAATATTATCTTACCAACTATTTCTCTAAAAAATTTGCGAATAGATTTCCTGTTCAATACTGTAATTACAGAAGTATCCGGCATCGGTCACAAGTTTACGGATTTACACTGCTACACTATCAGATAGGATTGTTACAACAGCGGATTACACAAATGAGCAATAATGGATGGAAAATTATACACCTCTCACGGAAAGATGCATTTCATCAGAGTGTATCGCATTTTGTTGCAAGAGAAACAAATTTCTGGCACAGGTTAAATAATACAAAAGTAGAAGTTCCTTCAATTACCATAGATCCTTCTGAAATTGCCTTCTGGATAAAACGAATGTTGAAAAATAAGGAACTTGAAGATCAGATTATGGCACCCCTTAGCCATGCAAAACTTGTGTATGAAGACGACCTGGCAGATAACAATCAATGGCAGGCAGCTTTAAAGCGTGTTTTCGATTATCTTGAAGTTGACTATCATCAACCGGAAGCTAAAATAAAAAAGACCTATAACAGACCCTATTCCGAGATTGTGGAAAATTATCAGGAAGTTCGTGAATATCTCATCGAAAATACAATTATTGAAACCTCCTAAAATGGAGTTCATTCTAAAAATACTATACTGGCTTTCATCACAAAAAAACAGACGTAAACTTGATCTGATGTTCTTGGGGCATAGAATTTTAACTCAAAAAAACTCATATCTTTTAAAGGTAAAATATGCCGATTCACTTTTATTAAAACATGCAGGGAAAAATTTTGACAGGGCAGTACCATGGATGTGTTTTCCCTTAATAGAATTCCTCAACGATCGTCTAAACCCAAATCATACAATATTTGAATATGGATCGGGTAATTCAACCTTGTTTTTTGCTGATCGCGTAAAATCAATTGTTTCCATTGAGCATAACAAAGACTGGTTCGATAGGATCAGCAATCAGGTTAAAAATAATGATCGGGCAACAGTTGTTTTTCAGCAGCTAACAAACGTTTATCCTCGTGCAATTGAAATATACGGAGCAAATAACAAATTTGACCTGGTAATAGTAGATGGAAGAAATCGGGTTGATTGTATTAAAAATGCAGTTCATTATCTTACAACACACGGTATTATCCTCTTAGACGATTCGGAAAGGGATCGTTACAAAGAAGCTTTTGTCCTTCTGGCTTCGAAAGGTTTTAGCCATATTACTTTCAAAGGGATGAAGCCCGGAATTATCAGGCAAAATGAGGGAACTATATTTTACAGAAAAGGATCGAATTGTTTTGAGATATAGCCTGAATATGGGCTAAAGCCTGGTTGCATACTCATTTTAGCTTTTTCACTCCACGAATCGTATTCCTGATTATACTTAACTTCTCGCTTATTCTATCAACTTTCGAAAAGGATGATGTATAATCAGGGCGAAACTTCATATTCTGAATAATAAACCTTATGAAAGTTTTAGGAGATTTACGGAATTTCAGGATATATTCTTCAGCAAGGTCGTAGTTGATATGGAAACCCCGAAATGTTCCTGGTTCAACCGGAACTCGTGTTTCGGTAGTATTAATCAATCGTGTATATTGAATAATATCGAAATGATTTATCAAAAGAGTTTGATGATTCTCAATTGGGATTATGTGTAAGTCACTTGTTGCCTTTATTTTACCATCCCAGGGTAATCCTGAGTTTGCAACATTTTCATGAATTTCAGATCGAACCTTAAGTATTGCATTAACAAAACTGGGCACATGGTTTTCGAAATTGTTATTATCAAAAGCATAAAAATGAAATTTGCCATGCCCAAACCTAATTATAGTAAAATTGAGTTCGGGATATTTGCAGCAAACAGTAAATCCGGATGCCGGGGGAAAATGTTTTGATGAGCGAGCTTTTTTATAACCGAGCTTTGCATTTTCCGACGAGAAAAAATCCCAGTTAATCACATGTTGTGTGCCAATAAGATGAAGCGGATATAATGTCCCTTTTTTATAAATTTCAGATAAATACCTTTTATTATATGCAACAAATCCATCATAAAGTGCATCATCATCGTCGAGCTTAGTAGTTATAACATATTCAGTATCTGGTTTAATATAAGGTGCAAAAAAGTCGGTTCTGCTAAGGTCGTCGGAACTATCATAGGTATACAGATTGATGTTTTTACAGTCTTTTATAATCCCGTCCAATCTTTTTCTGAAACGGTGAGGAAGGTCTTTATCTATAATTAATATCCAGGTAAAGTCCTGATCGGTTTGGTTTATCATCGATGGCAAACATGCGATTTCAAACAAATTCATCCTGTGATTCAGACGCCTGGGATTTAAGGGATCCTTACGTGATTTTCGCATGTAGCTCCTGTTCCGGTAACTGAATTCAGTAATAAAAAAATGCTGAAACATATTGTTAATCTTCTGCTAAAACAATCTATAAAAATAGTATTTTGCACTTAGAAATATTGATGAGATGGAATGTTAATGCAGATTCAGTAAATTTAAAAGAATGAAAATGAAATCCGGGCAAACAGAAATGTACTTAGTATGATGAAGGGAATCATCAGATCGATAGCTTACAATCAAAAGTATCAGTCGATTCTGCAAAATCGGTCGGTCTATTTTGCAGTTGAACTCCTCAGCAACTGTGGATTTACAGACCAGTTACACCTGTTTGCAACACTCTATAAAATTGGAAAACGTTTGGGATTAAAATATTTTCATATTCCTGTTGAAAAGCACCGGTTCGAAATTGAGTTTAATAACAACAATGCAACTTTAACCGGAATAAAGATTAGTGAGCAGTTTCAGGATGCTTTCGATTTTATTGGATTTAATCAATATTTTATTCAACTTAATGATAAGATCAATCTCGATGAATTTGATGTGTTTACCTTTGATTATACCCTTGATAATTTGAAAGATAACAACATTGATAATGTCGATAAACTAATCAAGCTAATTAAAATTGAAATTAACAGCTTTGCAAAAAAGTATAAAGGTAATATTCTGGTTAAGTTATGTTTACATAAGCAAAATACCAAACTGCTGAGAACAGCAAGGCTTCCCCATTCTTATCTCGATTTTGATTTTTACGAAATCTATTCGAATTTTAGGCGAAGGTATCCCTGGCCTGTCAGGTTCAACCGCAACAAACCAAAAATCCTGATCCATGCGAGGCAGGGCGATACAGCAACCATTGAAACTCCCTGGAAAAGTTTTATCCAGGTTTGGCCGAGAAAACCTAATGCATTAAAAGAATTTGATTCAATCGATCAGCTTAACGACCACCAAATTATTACTCCATCGGATTACCATAGGTTTTGCAAGAATCTGTTTAACTGTTTCGATAAAAGGTATTTTTCTACTCTGTTTTTTTCAGATGGATATCACCGTTCTATAAATCAGTTATACAAGTACAGAAACATGTTCGATTTCTCCGACAAACAATGGCAACAGCTCGATGAATGGAAGAAATCATGTAATTCGTCTTTATTTAGTATGTTCACCAAATTAGATGATTTCGAGTTAATTATAGGTGAAGAAACCGAAAAACTTTACGACCTGATCCATTCATTCTTTTTTGCTGATATATTAATTGTAGGAAACCAGCAAAGAATGATGCCAAAGTTCTATGCCTATTTCTGCAGATATTGCAAGGGGCCGCTTGTTTTTGTGCTCTATAAAAAAATTATTCCAAACTTTGATCATCTTGGAAACCCCGGCATGATGGAAAATTACATATTTGTCGATCTTGATAAGTATGATATTCAGGAAATTTTTGCAAGAGTAAAAATTCATCTGGAAACGATGAATCACACATCAATCAAAAATAACTTTCAAAATTAATGATGAAAAACTCAATCGATATTCTTAAAGGTATTTCCGATTTTATACTGAATAAACGCAAAAAAAATACATATGGAGGCCCATTTAATAATCAGTATTATAAGCAACAGACTTTTAAAGAATTACTGACGCTATTTAAATTTGAAGAAATTGTTGAAACAGGAACCTATAATGGCAATACAACCGAGTACATGCACAAAGTATCGTTGTTAAAAACAAGAACTGTTGAAAATAATCCACGTAAGTACGGTTTTGCATGGTCCAGGTTGTTCAGGTATTATAAAATCAGGACATATTTTGGTGAAAGTTCGAAAATTTTGGATCGGCTTTGCTCCGGTAACAAATTCAGAAACAGGTGTGTATTTTTCTATCTCGATGCTCATTTTAATGGCCCTATACCACTTCTGCGTGAAATAGAAATAATTCTCACAAATCTGAAACAGGCAGTTATTATGATCGACGATTTTAGGGTACCGGGTTTTCCTGCTTATTTATTTGATACCTATGCGACAGGCGAAAGCCTTGATTTGAAATATTTAGAAGGTTTAAATTACAGTAATCTTAATTTCTTTTTCCCAACCGTTGACCCAAAGAATGAAACAGGATTTAAAAGGGGTTATGTTGTACTGACTGCCAATCCGGACATGATTGTTAAACTGAAACTTGCTAAACTGCTCCGGATTTATCAATCGGATCGATCATCATGTTAGGAGAATTAAAGATTTGATTCCTGATATGCGTAGGATCGAAATTATTTACGCTAACGAAAATTAATTTTGGATTGCCTTCTTCAATGCCAAATCTTTTCATTACAGGTTTATTTCCCCTGTGCAAAAGAACAACCACAGGTAAATTATCCTGATTAAAATAAAGTGATAAAAATTTTGGGATCATCCAGTTTTGTGTTCCGGTTACAATTATATCTGCTTTGAAAATTGCACGAATGAATTTCTGAAGGCTTTCAATACTTTCGCCGATATTAACCTTAACATTTTCGTTTTTTAAGAACTGTTTAAATGCTTCTCCCGAATACGATTTTTGATAATCTTTAAGAGCACTTAATTGCCGAGGGGTTAGTTTTTGGTTTTTATCATTATTGTTATATATCGATAAAAAAGCTCTTTCGAATCCATCAGAAAAAAGCTTTAATGATATATTATTTCTTACATGACTAAAAAACAACGAATTACATACATCATAATACTCGTCAATGAATATACGATTTGGTGTATCAATATCGTTCATCGATTTATATTCTGAGAAAGGATTCTTATCCATGTTCCAAACCGGGATAAAAGTATTCCAGGGAGTTTTTACAATGGCCGAATCACCCTGCCTGATATGAATTAATACATCAATTTTACTATCAGATCTGTCTTTTGCTATTTTGGGTTTATGCTTATTCAAATATGCCTGCCGCAAATTTAATTTTGAAGGAATTTGTGGGCAATGTTCAAGTATCATGCGCCGGAATATTCTGGATTCTTCAAAAGAGAAATTAATCTTTAAACTTGTTATATGTTTCGATGATTCACTAACTTTATTTCTGATATATTTCACTAATAAATCAAAGGACTGAACCTTTTCAAAGTTATAAAGAATATCGTTTAACGGGATATTAATCTCTTTTAGTTTTATATCATGGATCATATCTGATATCTGCTTCAGATGATCATTAACTCCAAGAAAGTCATAGATATCGGTTTGCCTCAAAATTTTCAGGGCAAAGTGTTCGAGCCAAAATCGTTTTAAACGGGGCAGAAACCTTTTGTTATTAAAGAGCTTCGAATGTTTGGGATTTGTTGAACTCCGGTGGCTTGTGAAAGGCTGATGGTAATACTTGTAACCCAAAAAAACGCCAAGGCGATAGACTGAAGTAAATTGCCATAATTGGTCGGTAAATCCCGAGTAGGAGGGGATAAATGAGAAATATACTTTTGTGCCTGATAAATTCTTTCTCACTTCTTTTCTACCATCTTTAGCCACTGAATCCTTTGTAATGTAAAAAATGATTTAATCTTTTATCCTGCCAAATCCCAGAGCCTTAATGATGTAGTCAGGCAGTGGTTTAGTACGGTCGCGTTTTTGCAGATTAAGGTACCAGCCAAGTTTTTTTATAATTGGGATTTTGTGGGTCTCAACAAACTCGATTAATGTTCCATCAGGATCTTCAATATAAGTAAAGTGACCTGCTGCTTCACCCATATCAAAGCTTTCGGCGCTGTCGACCGTAAATGGACATCCAGCTAATTCACATTCCTTTTTTAAAGCAGGCATTCCATAAATATCAAAACACAAGTGAATAAATCCGATATCGCCCCAGAAGCGGTTCTCAAAAATTTTCTTTGCCTTACGGTTATAGACCTGTACAAGTTCGATTTGTGATGGTCCCAATAATTTGCTAAAAGCGCCAAGCATTGGCCTGGAGTGTTCTAAAAGAACCCGGCGGCAAGGATATTCTCCTCCGGGTAATGACTTGAAATCGTGGAACTCCATGTGATCATCGTAAACTATTTTATCATACCCAAGTATGCTGCCATAAAACTTAATGGAGCGTTCCATATCGGATACTCCGATAGTTGCTCCGTACAAGCCGCCAGTAATATGTTTTCCATCGGCAAACCATCCTTTTCCTTCAATAACCTGAAAGATGTTTTTGAAAGGATCCTGCACAAAAAAGTGAGGGTTTCCCTTTGGATCTTTCTCAATATCAGAAAGAAAGGTTAATTCCATATTTTTGAAATACCGATAGGCAGTTTCAATATTTCTGCTTTTTATTTTGGCTGCAAATATTCCCAGGTCTCCGGCTTTAATCTCAAACGATGCAGGTTCAGGTTGCCTCGATGTATATTGCCAAATTTCGAAACCACCGCCCCCTTGCAGGTTCATGGCTAAAATAGCATGGCGCGATCTGGGCTCGCCACCTGTATATGGCAACATTAATGCTGTCGTAGCTGCTTCGTCGAAAATGGGAACATCCATTCCAAAAGCTTTTCTATACCACTTCCAAGCTTCTGGGGTGTTTGGATTTCCAATTCCTATCTGTTGTATTCCACTTATTATCTTTTCCATTTTACTTTTTATTAATCCACTAAGTTGAGCTAATATTCATAGCAATCTTTCGAAATAAAGCAGGAAAAAACTTTCGAATATATACCATATTCAGTTCCTTTGCACCAACAAGAATTTCCTTCTTATTCTTTTTTAGTCCTTTAAGGATTTGTCTTGCAGCATAATCAGTTGATATTCCACCTGCCTGGCCATCATCCAGTTTTCCGTGTAATGATCCATCAGCCGTAATTGCATTTTTTGAAATTGCTGTATTTACTCTGCCAGGAATAATCATATTAACCATAATACCATTTTTTGAATTTTCAAGGTACAAAGTTTCAAAGAATCCATGTAAAGCATGCTTCGATGCTGAGTAGGCCGATCGCAAAGGAAATCCAAACTTACCGACAATGCTGCTTGTTGTAGCTATTTGTCCTGATT
>CAYLZH010000038.1:22344-24627 GCA_964388245.1 uncultured Bacteroidales bacterium | reverse complement strand
AGAATATCACAACCCTGACACACAATGCCTTACAGTTGAAAATAGCCAAGTTGGGTTAATGTAAGTCTCATGTAAAGAGGGATTTCTACATTGGAGTTTTCTTTTGATAACTTAGGTGCCATGCAAATTCTTAAATTGCTGTTCATTTCATCTTCTTTTTAAGTTAAAACTTGATAAAAGTAGAGTTATGAAAGCATTCTTATGATAAGCAAAATATTGTAATTCACAGAAATAATTACATAATCGAGACCTCGACAAATGTTCCGGCTAAAGGCCTCGTTTAGGTCGCGGCAGAAGTGCATTATTATGCATTATTCTGCTATAACAAAAAACGCCATCAGTTTGCCTGACAGCGTTTTGCGTAGTTTCGTATTGTGAAAAAGTTGTCCCGCAAGGATTCGAACCAAGAATCTTTCAGTTCAGCACCGAATATGTTGCCAATTACACCACAGGACAATATTAAAAGATCGCTTTTGTAAGCTTTGTTGTCCGACAAGGATTCGAACCTTGACCGTATGAACCAAAATCACAAGTGCTACCATTACACCATCGGACAATCCTGTTTACGTCCTCAAAAAACGCGTGGCAAAAGTACAAAAAAATTAAAAATGCAATACAGAATAAGTCATTTTTCTTAAAACTTCTTTGTGCCTCGATTTTTAATAGCCTGATACGAAATTATAAAATAAGTTAACAGCTTCTTATTATTTCTGGCACTGTTGACATAACCAATATGATTACCAACTAATTAATGGTTTCCACTTACACACCAAAAGAAATACCTACGCCTCTTGCAGTTTTCATAAGGGCTGTATCCCATGTAACAAAATTATTCTTTGCTACTGCTTCTTCCAGTGTAACAGATGTAATATATGGATGTCGATACGACACCATGCGTCCGAAATTCCCTTCCAGAACAAGTTCCATAGCTTTCACTCCAAACTGAGTTGCCAAAACACGGTCGTATGCCGACGGGATACCACCCCGCTGTAAATGACCTAAAACCGCCGTACGCATTTCACCCTCGAAACCTGCCTGTGCTATTTCATGCATTAATTTATTTGCTATGCCACCAAGCCGAAGGTTCTCATAAGCAATATCCTCTGATTTTTCTGCTACCTGGCCTCCTCCTTTCGGATAGGCTCCTTCGGCAACAACTATGTTGGCAAATCCCCGACCTTTTGAAAACCGGTGTTCGAGCCTTTCCGTAATCTTCTTTACATCATAAGGGAATTCAGGCAACAGGCAAATCTCAGCACCTCCGGCTACTGCTGCATTCAGGGCAATCCAACCAGCATCGCGCCCCATAACTTCGAGTAGAAAAACCCTGTTATGGCTAGCTGCAGTTGTAACTAATTTATCAACTGCCTCGGTGGCAATTTGTACTGCTGTTTGAAATCCAAAGGTGGAATCGGTAGCAGATAAATCGTTATCAATAGTCTTTGGAACCCCAATTACGTCGAGCCCTTTTTCATGTAAAGCCTTTGATATCCGTTGCGATCCATCTCCGCCAATGTTGATAACCGCCTTAACCCCCATGTACCGAAGTTTGCGGATCATCTCATCAGAACGGTCAACTGTCAACCAACTGCCATCCTTTTCCTGATAAGGCCAGGCAAAAGGGCCTCCTTTATTTGTAGTTTCTATTATTGTTCCTCCTCTGAAATGGATTCCGGAAACTGCTTGCTCATCTAATTCAATTACTTTGGTAGGTTCGGAAAGAACGCCGTCGAATGCTTGTATACTTCCTAATACTTCCCAGTCTTTTTCCTGACCTGCCCGCTTAACTATTGCCCGTATTACTGCATTCAAACCTGGGCAGTCACCTCCCCCGGTTAATACTAATACTCTGTTCATTTGTCTTGTTTTAATTAATCAAAATTGATTTTCCGGTGTGCAAAGATAAACTAATTCGATGCCTAGTAAAATCACCCTCCACAGATAAAACAATATGTTCATATTATTCTGATATGTATTTGAAACAAAATATCTTGCCGGATAAATGAATTGAATTCTATAAATATTGTTGATTGTATTTGATTATAAACCAATTTCCGATCATCCTATACCACTATTATCCCGAATACCCCCAGTATGGCTGTAAAAAAGCCGACAATTTCCAATATACCAAAATACATAAGTCTGGGGTACAGGTCTTTAAAGAAGAAAAAGAAGGCGAAAAAAGAAAACATGAACAGATCATCGGGATTATGTGACACAAATGCCTTAAAGCCAAAACATCCGAAAAATCCACAAAGTCCCGATGTGATCGTTATTTCCCTG
>CAYLZH010000038.1:0-22334 GCA_964388245.1 uncultured Bacteroidales bacterium | reverse complement strand
TTTAATCTATTTAAATTGCTCATAATTATTTTTAATGAATAAGTCTAACTTATTTATCATAAGTATTATTATTTCAATTTAGCCGCCAACACACAGGTCTTTTTTTCCCTGTGAACATTTCCCTGCAAATCGAAATATTCAAAATAAATCATATAAATTCCTATCCTGGCTTTTTGTTTCGATGTTGTTATGCCATCCCAGGTAAAATGACCTGAAGTAGCCAAAAGAATATGATCGGCAATTCTTCGGATTATCCTTCCTTTTGCATCATAAATTGTTATAGTTCCAACATAACCTGCTTTATCAAAAGAGTATGAAATTGTCAGTATATCATTATAACCATCGTTATCGGGTGAAAAAATTTCTGGCGATATCTCAAGTTTCGATTCAATCTCTTCGATAGCGAGGTACTGCGAATTTGGTAAACCAGGCGTTCCAAAACCTATATCTTCGGAAGCCGAATGCCAGTTCCCATGGTCGTTTGTCGGAAGGTTATAGTTTATTCGTTCAAGTGCCACTCCTTCGACACTTGTTAGTAAATCGAATTGCATATCCTCATGGTATTCGAAATCATCGATTGTGGTTAAGGATTTGTCAAGAAGAATTATTCTACCCGATTCGTTGGCCATAGCAGGCAATGAAATTTCAGGATCGATAAATGCTTCGGCATTATTTTCCCAATATTGTTCTTTTACTTTTGATGAGGAAGATGTAAGAACCATATAGTTATCAGGAAAAAGTAAATAAGGCAGCTCAGAAATAATTTTAGGTGAGGCAGGAACCTGATTGTACTCATCCCAATTGGCAATCATCAAATCGGCAACATCAATAGTTTTTTCTGATACATTATACATCTCAACGTAATCGACTCCATCAGCCACAGGATTAAAAAGTATTTCATTAATAACAATATCCAATGGCTGAACCTTTTCGGCAAGCGCAAACTGTGTTGTTAATACAACTGAATTTTGATTTTGGGCGCAATCGCTTACCAGACTGATACTCAATGTGTATACTTGTTGATAAATGAAGGTGTCGGTAAATTCAAGTTCCACAGCCTGATAAAGCGGCTCGACAGGATCAGTTGAAACAGGATTTCCGATACCATAATTGCAGGAATAATTTCCTGGATCAATCATGCTTAAGCTATCGAGAAGTTCAGTAAAGATTATTCTTACACGATTATCAGCAACGGCGTACGACCGTAACACATCTGGCGATTCAAAATCAGGATTATTTTCCATCACTGAATTATGGTTTCCCGGTGTGCCTCCACTCATATCTTCTGAAGCAGACCAGTTTGAAGCTCCTTCGCAGACATTATAAGGATCGATGCGCTCAATTGACCAGCCTCCCTCAGCCTTTAATGGATCATTATACCAGTCGACAGAATATTCAAGCGATGACACGATCTGACCTTGTTTATTTTTAATAGTCAGGGTATTGCCATCGTTTGTTAAATCGCTTGTGCCAAGAATGTCCATGCACGGTATGAATGAACCAAAATAGGTACACATTCCAGCAGGACAAAGAATCAGAAATTCGCTGGCTTGAAGCGTTTCAGAATACAGTTTTTTTTCTTTGCTTGAGGTACAAAAACTCCAGTCGTTCAGGTTAACTGGATACGACGATATATTCAATATTTCCACATATTCCATATCGGGTAAGCCAACCGTAGGAGTTGGATCGACCATTATCTCATTAATGACCAGGTCCCAGGTACGGGCTCTATAAAATACAAAGGATAAACTTGTATCCTGCATCGGATTATTACAATAATCGGCCACACCATCGACCTGCAAAATACTTTCGGACTGGTTTGTAAAAGATTGTGCAAAAACTATTTCGATTAAATTATAATCAATAATATTAATGGATTCGGGAAAATTGAAACTTTCTGCAATCTGGTAGCTACCCTGATTTAAAGCAGATTCAGGCATAATTTCCTCTGAAAATTCAAGAGTTATTGTTACTGAATCTGTAATATAAAAATGAATTATTTCAGGAGGAAAAGTATCAATATTTTCCGCATAAACTGAGTTTTGAAGTCCTGGTGTTCCTCCCGCCTGATTGGTGGATGCCTTCCAGTTTTCCATCCTCCCACAATGGTTGTCAGGATCGACACGTTCCAGCGACCAACCACCATCATCTTTATTTTCATCCTGATACCAGCTAATGGTGTATTCAATCTCCGACAGCACCAATCCTTCCGATGTTTTTATCTTACAATTTTGCCCTGCATTTGTTAATCCCTGAAATCCAGGCACGCCAATAACCGGGCCGTAGCTTTGCATCTCTGCAACTGAACCTGTAGCGCAAAGTAGTAGATATCCTCCGGACGGCATAGAACCGGACGGGATTTCTTTTTCTGTACCTCCAATTTCCAATATCCAGTCTTCAATTAATATATCGAATCCTGAATTGTTAAATAGCTCGATGTATTCAACTTCAGGCAATTGAACAACAGGATTAGGATCGGCCATTATTTCATTTATAACTACATCGTTGGTCGAAACTTCGAACCAGGTAAAACTGATTGAAGTATCAGCAATAATGTTTCCGCTAATATCCTCAAGACTATCAACATAAAGGTGATAAGTATTTCCTGAAGTAAAAGTTGTATCGAATTCGAGCAATACTTCCTGCGGAGTTGCAACATTAAAATTTACCTGGTTTGGATTGCCGATTCCTGTAAGCAAATAATTCGTAATTGTTTCAGCACTTGTTTGAGATATTGCTTCGGAAAATGACAATTGAATTTCCTTATCCGATGGCAAAGTAAAGCCTGCAATTTCAGGTGGAATTGTATCAACCTGTACATCGCCTGAATATAAATCATCAAAATAAAATTTTGTGGCGTTACTACTTGTGTATTTGCAAAACAAACCGAAATAAGCTGAATTATTATAAGTATTGTCAATTACTTCGCCTTCTTGCGAAAAAACAACGCCTCCCGTCAAATCAGCAAAAACTTTCCACAAACCTGTCGGGTTTCTTGTTATTTTAAGCCTGATAATGTTGTTTGAACTGCTACAGTGTCCGTCGATCCCGTCGATTATTTTCGTATGATCATCGCCATCCTGCCTGAACAGATCGATGCTGTCGTCGGCACCATTTTCACCCAAAAGAAGATAATAGCCATACACCGGACTTTTAAGGTCTGCAACATCTGCAAGCAGATAAATACGCAGGTTATTATTTACCGAAGGGGCAAATGCCAACCTAAGCCATATATTCCATTCGTTTTCTCCAAGTAAGACACAGGGAGTCGCCAACACAGATGTGTCGCTTCCGCTCGAATTTAACTGAAGCTGATTGGTGGCATTTATTGTAAAGTCACTCTGATCGCCAGTCCAGGGTGGGTTTTCAGTAAAATTCCCATCCGAGAAATCATCGAAAAATTGAGCATTAACAACTATCGAAATCAATAAAAACATGGTATATAAAAGGAACCTTAAAAGCATCTTTCGAAACATATAGCAGGATGAACTTATCAGTTTAATTAGCTTTGAAAAGTACAATTTTTTATCCATATTTCGATCGATAAAACGAATTGTTATGAAGGACAACTATCGTTTAAAGATTAGAGGATATATGTCCATTCATTTGGAGAAACCATGAAACTATGAAAGTTGCTGTTGTTGGAGCTACCGGCCTGGTCGGAAAAAAAATGTTACAAGTACTTGAAGAAAGAAACTTTCCGGTTAATGAACTTATTCCGGTAGCAACCTCGAAGTCCATAGGCAAAGAGCTGGAATTCCGGGGAGATGAAATACCTGTTGTTGGAATTGAAGAAGCAATTTTATGTTATCCTGATATTGCTTTATTCTCGGCCGGTGGTAGTACATCATTAAAGTGGGCACCTGAATTTGCGGAGGCAGGTTGTATCGTTATCGATAATTCCTCGGCCTGGCGAATGGATCCCGAAGTACCCCTTATTGTACCCGAAGTAAATGGCCAGGTTCTTACAAATGACTACAAGATCATTAGTAATCCGAATTGTTCGACCATTCAGTTGATGATTGCTGTAGCTCCATTACACTCTGCCTATCAAATCAGTCGAATGGTGGTTTCCACTTATCAATCGGTTACCGGATCTGGTGTGGCTGGTGTAACCCAACTTGAAAACGAGCGGGCCGGAAAACAATCCACAAAATTCTACCCGCATCCTATTGATCTGAATGTATTACCGCATGGTGGTGATTTTCAGGACAACGGCTACACAAGCGAAGAGATGAAATTAGTGAACGAAAGTCAAAAAATATTAGACGATTACACGATTGGGATTTCAGCAACAGTTGTTCGGGTTCCTGTGTATGGTGGCCATTCCGAATCAGTCAACCTTACTTTTAAAAAAGATTTTAATATCGAAACAGTATATTCCATTTTATCAAATGCAGATGGAGTGTTATTGAAAGACAATATCCAAAACAATGAATACCCAATGCCAATCAATGCCCACGAACAGGACGAGGTTTTCGTAGGCCGTGTACGTCGCGATCATTCCTTGCCGAATAGTCTAAACCTGTGGATAGTATCGGATAACCTGCGAAAAGGTGCTGCCACCAATGCAGTACAAATTGCTGAATTAGTTCATCAACATAAGACTACTTTGTAAATTGATCCTCAAAGTATAATAACAAAGATTTAGTTTTAAAATGAAATTTCGATTCGTAATAATACTGCTCCTCCTATGTCATACAACAGCATTTGCCCAATACGACAGCATTTCTGTAAATAATGATTACCGGTACTTCCTTCAACACTTTCCTTTAAACTATAATCCGGTCATAACGTCGCCCCTGGTTTTGGCTCTTCATGGTGGACTCGGTAGTGGCCCACAATTAGAAAACCAGTCAGAACTAAGTACTAAAGCCGATCAGGAACATTTTATTGTTGTTTATCCCGAAGGAGTTGTCAGCAATTTTGGTATCCGTACATGGAATGCCGGGGGTTGCTGTGGTTTTGCAATGGATAATAATATCGATGATGTTAGTTTTATCAATCAGTTGCTCGACACATTAATAGGTAGATTTTTGATTGATACAACACGAATTTATGTTACAGGTATGTCGAATGGTGGCTTCATGGCCTATCGGTTGGCTTGTGAACTTTCGCACCGGATTGCAGCAATTGCACCTGTAGCATGCACCATGAGTTTTAATTGCATGCCTGTCCTTCCGGTATCAATAATACATTTTCATTCATATCTCGATGAAAATATTCCCTGGTATGGTGGTATCGGGAATGGAATATCAAATCACTACAACCCACCGCTGGATTCTGTATTTAATGTTTGGGCAGGTTTTAACAGTTGTTCAATTAATGCCGATACGTTATATAACGGTACCGATTATGATAAAATGACCTGGACAGGATGTGCCTGCAATACCGAAATCCATTATTACATTACACACGATGGAGGCCATTCATGGCCAGGAGGAACTGCTACTATTATCGGTGATCCGGTATCACAATATATTTCAGCAAACAACCTGATGTGGGAATTCTTTGTTCAACATCCATTATGTGTATCAACTTCGAATGATCAAGCGGCAAGGCATTCGCAAGATATCAGGATATTTCCTAATCCAACAACAGGAATTGTGAACATTTCAAATCTCTATAAAAAGAGTAAAATCTTTGTATTCAATGCCTGTGGAAAACAACTTGAAATCAGAATCAATTCAGGTATAAGCTCTCAGAATATTAATTTATCAAATGTAACAGCAGGCATTTATTACTTAAAAATTGTTTCAGACAGCAAGGTAATAACAACAAAAATTATTCTGACTTCTACAAATACCTTGTCGAAGTAAAGCGTTCAATTTTCAATCCTTTCAGTGATTTTTGATTTATTCCAGCTTTTTTTTTCACAATCCGCAGTTGTTCATCCACCGATTTTATTGAGGGGATATTAGGCAATAATACTGCTCTGCGGAATGATCCTTCAGTAATGATTACACCATATTTTTCTACATCCAGTTGTTTGGGGTTATATATTTCCTCAGGTATTGAAAGCACATCTACTGAAATTTCAAGATCATCTAACTCCCACTTTGTTACAGGACTAAACCGGGAATCTCTCGAGCAAGCCGACTCTGCATTTCTGATAATTTCATGAAACAGGTTTTCTTCAACAGGTTTTATTGTGCCTATACAACCCCGAAGGGCTCCATCCCGAGTATGAAGCGATACAAAACAAGCCTGCCGCGATTTTAAAGCTTCATTTATATGAAGGTCTGTTGATGCATCCAGCGAAACACCATTAACAGTGGCAATAATAGTTTCGAGGGCGAGTTGTGTGTATACCGATTTGGGTTGATACATGGCTTTAAATTTATCACTAAAATACAAAGAAAATACGAGTTGGAGCCGGATTATGTATCTATTGTATAAATCTGTACGTTTGTTACTGGCTTTATTGGTAATATCACATAAAATTTGAAAAAAGGACTAATTGGCATATTATTAATTTCGCTTGTGTTTATTGCACAAGCCCAAAGACAAAATAATCTGACAAAAAAAATAGTGCCCGTTCTTTCTGATACAATCCAACTCGACAGCCTTAGCATTATTCCCGGATCGGAGAAGGTGTTTCTTGCCGGTTTATTGATTAGTAATTCGTTATACACAATTGAATTCGGCAAAGCCTTTTTTGTAGCTGATAAAAGTTTGCATGGAAAAATCCTTGAAATTCAGTATCGGACATTTAGCATAAATTTCACCGAACCATATTTCCATAAAGATTACAATACTCTTTCAAGATCGTCGGGATTGCGTGGAACAAGGTATGTAACAAACCAATCGGCTGCAATTCCAGGCACATATTTTTCTGAGAGCCAATTGCAAAAGCAGGGTAGTATTTCGCGCGGGATAAGTTTTGGAAACAATCAGGATTTGGTTGTAAATTCAAGCCTGAACCTGCAAATGTCGGGACGCTTAAATAACGAATTTGAAATACGGGCTGCCATAACCGACGATAATATCCCGATTCAGCCGGATGGAACATCCCAACAAATTCAGGAATTCGATAAAGTCTTTATTCAGGTTTTCAACTCAAAAACCAGCCTTACGGTTGGGGATTTCGAAATAAATTCGAACCAGGGTAAGTTTCTTCGCATTAAAAAAAAGTCGCAGGGTGCTTTGTTTAGTTCAAACTTTAAGTTGAAAGAAAACAAAAACCTTCAAACGAATGTCGGTGTTGCAGTATCAAAGGGGCAGTATCATCGCGTTAATTTACAGGGAATAGAAGGAAATCAGGGACCCTACAAATTATTTGGGGCCAATAACGAGAGTTATATTATTGTAATTGCCGGTAGCGAAAAAGTTTATATCGACGGGAAGTTACTTGAACGAGGCCTTGATAACGATTATACAATTGACTACAATCAGGCGCAGGTCTTTTTTACACCAAATCAACTCATAACAAAAGATAGCCGCATTACAATCGAGTTCGAATATTCGGATAAGAACTATGCACGGTTTATGCTCTATAGCGAAAATAATTTCAGTCTTGGTAAAGGTAATTTTCGTGTTTCATTTTTCAGCAACCAGGATAGCAAAAACCAGCCCCTGCAACAAGACCTGAACAACGACCAGCGACAGTTGCTTAAAAACATTGGTGATAGTTTACACCAGGCTGTTAGTTCAACAATCGAAGAAACAGAATTCAGTAATGATTGGATCATGTATAAATCGATTGATACGCTTGTAAATGGAGTTCACTATTCTCCGGTTTATAAACATTCAACAAATCCCGACAGTGCGCATTACAGGCTGGGATTCAGTTTTGTAGGGTTGGGAAACGGGAATTATATTCAGAAAAACAGTCTGGCCAACGGAAGGGTTTATGCGTGGGTGATACCAGCCTCCGACGGAAGTCCTCAGGGAGACTATGAACCTGTTATTTTGTTGGTTACACCTAAGAAAAAACAGGTTTTAAGCATTGGTGGCGATTTCATTGTTTCAGCAAACAGCAAACTGGATTTTGAGCTGGCATTGTCGAATAATGATATCAATACCTTTTCGAAACTCGATTCGGATGATAATGTTGGAGTTGCATTAAACATAGGTGCTAATCGAAAGTTATTTCCTGCAAACAAAAGCCTGACCGGAGCCGCACACCTTCAATATCAGATGTTAGGCGCAAATTTTGATGCCGTTGAGAATTTCAGGCCGGTGGAATTTTCACGCGACTGGAATTTAAGCAACTACGCCCAAAGACTCAGTGAGCATCTTCTATCGTTTGAAATGGGGATAGGAAAAGAAAACTTTGGCAACAGCAAATTGAGTTCTGAATTAATGCAGCTTGGAAACCAGTACAAAGCTCTAAAAAACAATGCTGTAATCAACATTACAAAGGAAAAGTCTGAATTGAATTTAAATTCCAGTTTACTCAACTCCACCGGTAAGAATAACCAAACTGTATTTTTTAGGAATAATGCTGATTTTGTGCGCAAATTCAATTCCTTCAAAATTGGTATTGCCGGAAATAACGAGTTTAATCAATGGAAACAAAATAATTCCGATAGCCTTCTTTCAAACAGTTTTTCATGGTATCAGGCCAATGCTTATTTGCAAAATTCCGACACCAGCAAAAGTCAATGGCAAACGGGTTATACGATCAGGAAAGATTTGCTTCCAAAAAATAATTCACTGTCTGGTGCAAGCCTTGCCCATAACCTGCAAATGCTTTATAATTTTAAATCGCGACGGAAGCAAAGCATCAAAACAATTTTAAATTATCGGAAACTTCAACTCCTTGACACCAGCCTGACCGAAACAAAAGAGGAAAATACAATTAATTCGCGCTTCGAGTTAAATCTTAAATATTTCAGGGGGGCAATCCGAAGTTCGGTTTTTTACGAAATTGGCTCCGGGCTTGAGCTAAAAAAAGAATACTCATTCGTGCCTGTTAGTCCCGGGCAGGGTGTCTATATTTGGAACGACTACAATGGTGACGGCAATCAGCAATTGGATGAATTTGAACAAGGAATATATCAGGACACGGCAAACTATATCCGGGTTTTTATTCCGGGCAACAATTATGAAAAAATTCTATCGAACCAGGTAAACCTGAGTTTAATACTCCGTCCTGAAAGAATCTGGAGCAACAAAAAAGATAGCAGGAAAATCCTCAGCAAGTTCAGCAATCATTTTGTTTTCCGTGCCGACAGGAAAAATACCCCGGAACAGTTTTGGGATAACGCCAATCCATTCTTAATAAATCCATCAGAATCCGGGCTTAGGAGCATTAACTCATCAATAAGAAATACCTTTTCGTTTAAACGGGCAAAGTCTAAATTTGGCGCCGATTATATCGTACAAAAATCTATCAATAAATTGTTGCTTGTCAATGGATTCGATACAAGATCGAATTTTATGCAGGGAATCCACTTCCGCTGGAAAATTTTTAAAAATTTTATCCTGAACGATAATATTGAAGTAGGAAATAAAGTGTATTCATCAGAAGTTTTTTCATCGAAAAATTATGAAATTGAATCGATAAAAAATGAGTTTGTTTTAACCTGGGAGGCAAAAATCGACTTAACCTTTTCTTTGAATTATTATTATACCGGCAAGCAAAATATTAGTGGAACAGAAAAGTCGGATGAGCATAAACTTGGCCCGGAACTTACTTATAAGGTTTTATCGAAAGCAAACCTAAGGGCAGTATTAAACCTTATAGCCATTGATTA
The DNA here is from genome assembly GCA_964388245.1 of uncultured Bacteroidales bacterium. Lineage (GTDB taxonomy): Bacteria > Bacteroidota > Bacteroidia > Bacteroidales > M50B96 > JAIOYV01. The sequence continues at coordinate 12,633 of CAYLZH010000038.1, read as the reverse complement.
TAATGAGAATACAACCAATACTCCTATTGCATATGAAATGCTGGGAGGCCTTAAACCCGGAACCAACATTACATGGGAGGTGCAATATCAACAAAAACTTGCCGGAAATTTACAGGTTAACTTAAATTATTCGGGCCGTAAATCTGAAGCAAATCCAATAATTCATATCGGTGGCGTACAACTACGGGCTTATTTTTAGCCTGCCATTGCCTAAATGCGCGAGATAATCTTATTCCATTATATTATCAGCATTGCATCGCCGTAGGTGCCAAACCGGTATTTCTCCTTAATTGCAACATCGTAGGCGTTAAACAGAAAATCGAATCCTGCAAAAGCCGAAACCATCATTAATAGTGTTGTTTGGGGCAGGTGGAAATTTGTGATCATTTTATTGGGTACGCGAACTTTATAAGGTGGAAAAATGAATTTATTTGTCCATCCTTCGAAGGGTTTTACGTGTCCGAGTGTCGATACCGAACTTTCCAATGTACGCATTACTGTTGTGCCTACTGCACAGATACTGTGTTTTGTATCTTTGGCATGGTTTATTTTATTAGCGGCTTCATCGGTTATAATAATCTGCTCGGAATCCATTTTATGCTTTGTAAGGTCTTCCACATCGACACTGCGAAAATTTCCAAGACCGACATGAAGGGTGATTTCGGCAAAGTCGATTCCTTTTATTTCAAGGCGTTTCATTAACTCACGGCTAAAATGCATCCCTGCTGTTGGTGCAGCAACCGCTCCTTCGTGCTTTGCATAAATGGTCTGGTATCGCTCTTTATCGTCTGGCACAACTTTGCGCTGAATGAATTTTGGCAATGGTGTTTCGCCCAGACTGTACAAAGTTTTCTTGAATTCTTCGTATGGCCCGTCGTATAAAAACCGAAGGGTTCTGCCACGCGAAGTTGTATTATCAATTACTTCGGCAACCAACAGGTCGTCTTTGCCAAAGTATAATTTGTTCCCTATCCTGATTTTTCGTGCCGGATCGACTAACACATCCCACAATCGTTGTTCGCGATTGAGCTCCCGCAACAGAAAAACTTCAATTTCGGCTCCTGTTTTTTCCTTGTTTCCGTATAAACGTGCAGGAAAAACTTTTGTATTGTTAAACACCATTACATCCTGATCCTCAAAAAAATCAATTACATCTTTAAATTCATGATGTTTAATAGAACCAGTATTCCTGTCGATTACCATTAATCTCGATTCATCCCTGTTTTTTGCAGGGTATAGTGAAATAAGTTCCTCGGGTAAATTGTACTTAAACTGAGATAATTTCATATGTTTTATATTTATTCTTTATTAAACGATTAGCCGGTGTCTTATATTTCTTTTACCTTCTCAACAAAATCATTAACAGATAAGGCCTTACTTAGTTTATAATCGCCCGATTTTGTTCGTCTTAATCCGGTTAAATGAGCACCATTGCTAAGTTTTTTCCCAATATCACTCGCCAGGCTTCGAATATATGTGCCTTTCGAACACCTTACACGAATAATGATTTCGGGTAGGTCAAAATTTATTAGTTCTATTTCATGAATAGTAATTTTTACTGGTTTTATTTCCTGTGCTTTTCCTTTACGTGCAAACTCATAAGCTCTTTTTCCATTAATCCACTTTGCTGAATAAAGTGGCGGGACCTGATCGATTTCCCCTTTAAAAGACAGTAACACGCTTTCGATTTTCTCTCTTGTTAGTTCATCGGTTGAATATGTATTGTCAATTTCTGTTTCTAAATCGAACGATGGTGTTGTGGCCCCCAACCTGATATTTGCCAAATATTCTTTGTCTTGTTTCTGAATGCTGAATAGTTGCTTTGTTGATCTGCCTGTTGCAACTACCATTAGTCCTGTTGCCAATGGATCGAGGGTTCCTCCATGACCTATTTTTATTTTTTTAAGATCGAATTGATTCCGAAGAACACTCTTTATTTTTTTTACAACATCAAACGACGACCATTCATAGGGTTTGTCGATTAATATGATCACGCCATTTTGAAAATCTGTTTTTCCGGTAACTTCGCTGAAAAACATAAAAACAATCGATTTATTCAGGTATTAATGATTTTTTGTTTGCAATTTACAACAATCCGTAAACAATTGCTATTCCCCCAACAATTGCACAATAGAGGGCAAAATATATCAGCTTACCTCTTTTAACAATGTTAATCATCCACTTACAAGCTAAGAGACCTGAGATAAATGCTGCCAAAAATCCAACGATTAACGGAACGGCACCTACAGTAGCATTTGTTGTCATATCCTCGTTTAGTATAGCCCTGATATTTCCTCCGATAATTGGTACCAATACCATAAGGAACGAAAACCTTGCTACATTTTCTTTTTTATTGCCTAGTAACAAGCCAGTGGCAATTGTGGAACCCGACCTTGAAATGCCCGGTAGAACAGCAAAAGCCTGTGCAATACCAATGATTAACGAATCCTTGTAGCCAATCGATTTCTCACGCGATTTTGCATAATAGGTAAATGCAAGCAAGGTAGCAGTTATCAGAAGCATAAATCCAACAAACATGATTTTACCTCCAAAAAATGACTCAACCTCTTCGCCAAAAAACAAACCAACGATTACTATCGGGATCATCGATATTATTAATTTAATTGTATACTGGCTCGACTCATTCCATTTAAACTTAAACAGTCCGTTGAAGATCTTAACAATATCTTTCCAGAACACAATTATTGTACTCAACACCGTAGCCCCATGAACAACCACCGTGAAAGTAAGGCTCCCTTTCGACTCAATATGAAGAATTTCTTTGCCAAGCTCAAGGTGCCCGCTCGAACTAATGGGTAGAAATTCCGATAAGCCCTGGATAAGACCAAGTATAAGCGCTTCGATCCAATTCATTACTGTGCTTCCTCTATGTTTTTAGGTTTCTTCATAATTGCCCAGATTTCAAACACAAATCCAAACAATACTACTATTGGCGCCAGAGTAATTCTACGCCAGCTAAAAACTTCTTCGCTAAAAACATTTGGGTCATCGGTTCCTCCACCTATCATTAACATAAATCCTACGATAATTATAACAAATCCGATAACAAGGTAAAGGTAATTCTCTTTGGCAAGTGCAAAGCCTAATGTATTAGTTTCCTTTTTCTTAATAATGACCTTCTCCTGTTTTTTTTGTTTTGTTTCTTTTTTCATGAAATAATGTTTTATTCAAGTATGTACACTTTTTCTAATAATAAAGTTCATCGGCTTTCATTCGTAAATATTTATTAACTGCATAATAGGATGAAACACTTGTAATTAGTATTCCCATCGCAATTACCAGGAAAAAAAGTATAGCCAACAATTCATATTCATTAAAATTGATTACTCCGCTTAGTCCCTTTTGCGCAGCATCGATAATGCCAATTAGCAATGCAATAGCTATAACAGAGCTTACAAGCCCCTGCAACAGACTTTTATACAGAAATGGTCTGCGAATAAATCCATTGGTAGCCCCTACCAATTGCATTGTATTAATTATAAAACGCTTTGAATATACCGACAGGCGAATGGTATTATTGATTAATACTATGGCAATAAATAATAATAATATACTGAATACTAATATGTAAAAACTTATTTTCTTGATATTATCATTAATAAGGTTGACAAGATTTTTCTGATAAAACACTTCTTTAACCTGAGGATATTCCTGAAAGTTTCGTTCGATTACAGCAATACTGTCCTGATTTGCATAATCGGCATAAAGTTTTACCTCTATCGATGCAAGTAATGGATTATAATCGAGGAAGTCAACAAAGTCTTCGCCCAGTTCTTCGCTAAATTCACGGGCAGCGCGTTCTTTGGGAATATATTCGGTAGACTTAACATAGCTTGTTGCATCAAGCTCTTTTTGTAGACGGATAATGTCAACTTCCTTTATATTTTTTTTGAGGATAACTGAAAAACCAATGTTTTCTTTAACGTAGTCCGATAGTCGTTGCGTGTTCAGTAGAAGCAGTCCCATTAATCCGAGGAGGAACAAAACAAGCGAGATTGAAACAATGGAAGTGAAATATGAGCTTCGTAGCCTGTTCTTGAAACTTCTGGAAGTCTTGTCTTTTCCGCCTTTTGCCATTTGTAATATCGTACTCAAAAAAGTTTGCTAATATACAACATATTACACCCAAAACCTAATCAATTTTCATCTTCATCATTGTTGTTTTTATTGCCTGATTATCTGATTTTTATCATCATATCTTGTAAACATGATTGATATCCATGCTTGCCATCTGTAAAAAAGGAATATTATGAGTTGTGAACTAAATCGAATTTCATATTCAAAACACTACTATGTCGTAATTATTTTACTGAACATCAGAAACTTTTGAAAACCATCGGTAATATTTGCCTTTGAATTCATAATAAATTTAATCTGCTATCTTTGTCGCGATTAAATAAAAATAAGTTGAATTCATTACATTGAAAAGATGAAGATATTGAAAAACCTATTTGTTATATCACTGCTAACAATAACGATAAACCTGAGTGTTTCGGCCCAGGTAGTTTCAGATTCTGTTAGCATGGGAGCCGGTTATGCAAACGATATATTTTACAGTTTTGCCAACGGGGAAGTTCAGAACAGCGATCGCACTGTTTGGGATATTGCATTTACAACCAATGCTATGAGTGCATCAATCCTTGTAAATGTTGGTGCAGGTGTCGAAGCTTATGAATATATTAATGGCGATACAACCGATTGGCTTAGCCTCGACACAACCGGATTAAGTTCATGGCCTCGTTTATATAACTCCGATACAACCTGGGAAGAAGGAGCATTCAATCAAAATGCAACCGGGCACCCTGATTATGGCTGGTGCCTGTACAACACTGTAACTCACAACCTGCATGGTTACAAAATCTATATTTTAAAATGGGCCAATGGCGATATGAAGAAGTTATGGATCAAAAAGAAATTTTCAATCTTAAGAACTTTTGTATTTGTTTATTCCGATCTTGATAACTCGAACGAGCAGGAAGTAACACTTGATTGTTCAGCTTACAACACAAAAAACTTTCTTTATTATTCGCTGATGGATAATCAGTTAGTTGATTACGAGCCTGCATCCACAGATTGGGATATATTAGTGACTCGTTATCAGGACTGGTCGATTCCTTATTTTGTAACAGGTATACTAATGAACTACAATACAATGGGTGCTTTGGTTTATTCAACTGACCATACAATTACAGATACCACAAATGCTGGATTTACAGAGGATATTGCAGTAATCGGATCAAATTGGAAGGAGTTTAATATGTCCACTTTTTCATATGATATTATTGATAGCATGGTTTATTTTGTTGAAACCTCGGCAGGCGATGTCTACAGGCTAGTTTTTACCGGATTTGCAGGTATGAGTACCGGAAACGTTTATTTCGACAAAGAGTTGCTACATACATCCTTCATTAGTAAACCAAATGAAATTGGATTTGAATTGGAATTCTATCCAAATCCATCACAAACAAATATCATTATTATCCATTCACTTCCTGTTACAGAGCCGGATGCAACTTTTAAGATTTATGATATAGCAGGCCGGGAGGTTTTTTCAAGAGAAGTTTCAAACAATAGCCGAGTATTCTCTATAAACCATTCATTACAAGCAGGGAATTATATATTGGAATTACGGACCGAAAATTATGCCGAACGCAGGAAAATCATAATTGAGTAAAAATAAACTTAAAATATTATTAGCCAGCCTGAAACAGGTTGGCTTTTTTATACAACAAAAGCAGATCATTTGATATGGTTTACAACAAATCGCTCCTGATATTATTAATCTTTTCATTGTTTTTTTCGAAACCGATATTAGCTCAGATCGGAGAAAATCCAATGGCAAGAATATCGGTGGTTGATATAAAAACAGGAGAGCCTATCCCTTTTGCCCATGTGCTTTTTAAAGGAAAATCAGATCGCGATAGCAGGTGCCTTACAACAGATATGAAAGGCATGGTTGATAATATTGCACTTGATAAAACCGAAATACAAATCAGCTGCATTGGCTACATGGATTACCACGATACAATCCAGGCTGGAGAGAACTTACAGGTAAAAATGTATCCATCGGTATTTGGCATCGATGAAGTTATTGTTACAGGACAATTTACACCTAGAAGAGTTGATAAATCCATTTACAAGGTTGATGTTATCAACAGCAAACAAATTGAAAACAGGGCAGCCACCACCCTTGCCGAACTTATGGAGGGCAAACTAAATTTCCGGATCACACAGGATGCATTTCTAGGCAGCAACCTTACCATTCAGGGACTGAGTGGAAATAACATTAAAATATTGGTTGATGGTGTTCCGGTTATCGGGCGCATGGGCGGCGATCTCGACCTTAGTCAGCTAAACCTTTCGATGATTGATCATATCGAAATTGTTGAAGGACCTATGTCGGTAATTTACGGAAGCAATTCGCTTGCAGGGGCCATCAATATTATCACAAAAGAAAACACGAGAAATACATTGTCGGCCAATGTGGACGCTTATTACGAATCGGTGGGTGTTTATAATTTCAACGCACTTGCTACAGTAAAAAAGAAAAAACACAGTTTCTCGGCAAACCTTGGAAGGAATTTTTTCGGGGGCTTCGATTTAGACAAGAATTCACGAAACAAAAGCTGGAAGCCTAAAGAGCAATACAATGCCGAATCTTACTATGTTTATAGAGACCATAACCAAAAACTTAAAGTACAAAATACCTACATGCGAGAGCTGGTTCTCGATAAGGGAAAGCCCTTAGGTGCATATGGTGAGGAGGCACGCGATGCGTATTTTTATTCATACAGGAATACAAGTAAAGGACAGTATAACCGGCAACTTTTCTCAAATCATTATCTTGAAATGATTGCTGCCTATTCGTATTATTCCCGGGTAAAACGTACATACCTCAAAGATTTAACTACACTTTCCGAGAATCTTACTACAAACGAAAGCGATCATGATACGTCACGATTTGTCTCGACCATGTTTAGGGGTACCTTTAGCCGCCAAAAGGACAACAGTAAAATAAACTACCAACTTGGTTTCGACATTACACTGGATGCCGGTACCGGAAAACGTATCGAAAACGAAAGGCAGGAGATCCAGGATTATGCTTTATTTCTGAGTGTCCACCATCAGCCCAATAAAAATTTCACTTTCCAGCCCGGATTTAGATTTATTTATAACACAAAGTATGAGGCTCCTGTTGTTCCCTCAGTAAACATCAAATGGCGATTATGGAATAATCTGGACCTAAGGGCTTCGTATGCAAGAGGATTCCGCTCCCCGTCGTTAAAAGAACTGTATCACAACTTTATCGATATCAACCATTTTATTGTTGGAAATCCTGATTTGAAAGCCGAGAATGGTAATAATTTCAACCTTGCATTTGATTTTAATACTGAAAAGTTAAGCAAGGTTCATTTTTCAAATTTCAAGCTTGATTTTTTCTTTAATGATATAGATGATAATATATACCTTGCAGTTCGCGAAGATCCTGACCTGGCCAGACCTTTGTACCAGTATCTGAATGTGCATAATTTTAAGTCGCTGGGGGGAAGTTTAAAATTCGAGTATAAATACCACCCCTACTTGTTTTTTGCGGCAGGATTAGGAAATACCGGAATCTCAATCAGCATGACAGACGATGTGTTTGATTTATCTAACTTTGTTTTCAGCTCCGATTACACTACCGATATCAGGTATTCAATTATCAGGTACAACATGGATATTTCGCTATTTTACAAATACAACGGCAAGTTTACACAATTGTATATCGATAATAATGATACGGTAATCAAAGGCTACATGAATAGTTACAGCAGCCTTGATATAACCGTGCTGAAACGATTTTGGAACGACCGTATAAGTTTATCAACCGGAGTGAAAAACCTGATGGACAATACCAGCATTGGAACTTTCAATTTTAGTTCTGTGGCACATTCTGCAAGCGGGGCAAGCAACTCGATGGTAGCCTGGGGCCGCACCTGGTTTGTAAAATTCAATTTGAACTTTTCAAAATATTAATTCCCATGAAAATTCAATATCTGATAATATTTTTGCTACTGTTGTTTCTGGCATCTTGTTTTGAGGAGGATGAGATGGTAACTCCTCATGTACCCGGCGACGAACTCACAGTAGAACTACCAAATTCTATCTACGATACAATGCAATATTTCGACTGCAGCTCGAACCTGATTACACAAGCTTATCCAAATAAAGCATGGCATCTGGGTTTTGAGTCGGCAAAAGAAGGATGGCAAATCAGGCTTAATTCTGCAGCTAACTATTATATCCGGCACACCGGCGAAACCGATTTTAACGCAGTTACATCAATCCCCGACGGATTTGAATGGATATACGACAAACCGGACGGAGACAGGGATTCAACAGCTATTCATCAATGGGTAAACTTTTCAGATTCTGATACCATCTATACTAATGAAGTTATCCTGCTTGGAGTTTATAACGGTTTAATCTATTCAGTTTTAAAGAAATTTGTATTCACCTATGTAGATGAAAATAAGTATGAATTCCGATATGCCAATTTCGATGGTTCTAACCAAATCGATTTTGCTGTTGAGAAAGATACGATGGTACAATATGTTTATTTTTCGTATGAAAATGGAGGCAGTATCGTACCACAGACTATAAAAACCGATTGGGATTTACTCTTCTCCCAGTACTTAACAACCCTGTATGATATTGACAGTGTCCCAACTCCTTATTCGGTGAGAGGCGTATTAATTAATCCTTTTGGAGTAGAAGTGGCTGTAGATACAAGCATGAGTTTCATGGATATTACCCTCGATAATATTATCGATCTCGATTATAGTAGCCGGCTTGATATTATCGGACATGACTGGAAAGATTTCCAGGGTCAGGTTAAGGGAGATTATGTGGTCTTTACCAATATCAATTTCCTGATCCGCGATTTTGCAGGATTCCATTATAAGCTCCGCTTTATCGACTATTACAACAACCAGGGCGAAAAAGGATATCCTGAGTTTGAATATCAAAGATTGTAAGAAAGAGTATCCTTTCTTTGCGGTAAACTTTACAGAAGTAAAATAAGAATTAAGAATTTCCATTTATATTCTCTGGCACAATCCTTACTCGGTATATGACCGGGATGGAATTGGCCAATTAGTACAAATGGGTTGTGAGAAAGGTAAATCAGTTCGTCCATATCTTAAATTAGGTATTTGTGGTGAGCACGGTGGCGAACCTAACACTTTTGAGTTCTGACACCGAGTAGGAATGGACTATGTTTCTTGTTCTTCTTACCGTGTGCCTATCGCTCGCTTAGCATCTGCACAGGCAAATTTACGATAGATAATTACTGATTTAATGTGAACATTTTTCAAAGCCCGGTGGATATTTTTGCCGGGCTTTTTTTGACTAAATCTTTGTACTTTTGAAATATGTATTAGCGAAGAAAAATACTACTATCAATACTTGAAAAATTCGGTGGATCGGTAAACAAAACCCATTTTCAAAAAGGATGGAGAATAAAGTCCAATGTACACATCTTTAATCAAACCGTATGAAAGTCCTTATCATCGTAAAAACTTATCCAACGATCTCAGAAACCAGAGAAGATGAGTTTGTTTGTACTGCAGGTATTACTGAAGATGGAAAATGGATTAGGATGTATCCCGTTCCATTTCGACGGCTCGATTATGTGTATCGTTACAAAAAGTACAATTGGATTAACATAAACTTAAAGAAAAGCAAAGGAAATGAGAAAGAAGCTTGTGAAGGTGTGAAACAAAAATGTTTAAATGATTTGGCCTTCACGAAGGACCTTTACTTTTTCCTTGGAACCAATTACATTCAACATTCCAAAAAAACGAAAAACCCATTTTTAATCATCGGATTATTTTATCCGCCAATAGACCAACAATTGATCTTGGATTTTTGATTGTTTTCTTATTTAATCTCTATCAAGTTATGCATAAGCCCACAATAATTATTCTGTTTTTGATCCTGATTTCAATATTTACCTTCCAGTCGTCCAGTGCTCAAAAGAGTGTCCAAATTGCAATTTATAATGGCGAAGGTACTTGGGCCGAAGGAATTACTGCACTCCAACATTTCTTCGACTGGAAAGGCATTTCGCATGATACAATTGGCCATACCACTATAAATACAATTAATTTATCTAATTACTATGATGCAATACTTTTTCCTGGTGGCTATGCTTTCAATTACAAAATAAAAATAAATGCAAGTGGTCGACAAAACATCAAGTCATTGATAAACAATGGAGGAGGCTATATTGGAATTTGCGCCGGGGCATTTTTTGCAAGCGACTCAGTTGAATGGGAAGGCGTTAAATACAATTACCCGCTCGATTTATTCGATGGGATAGCATTTGGGGCCATCGCTTCAATTGCTGCATGGCCCGGGTACAATATGACATCGCTGGTGATGAACGCTGGAAACCCAATCAATCAATTTGGCACATCAACACAAACAATGTTGTATTATGGTGGCCCTGCATTTTTTCCTCATACTAATGTCGATATTGACACTGTCGCCACATGGGGGGACTATAATAATGATAATGCAATTATTAATTTTTCCTATGGTCAAGGAAGGGTTTTACTTGTTGGGCCTCATCCGGAAATAGAAGAAGATAGCAACAGGGATGGAACTTCGTTTGCTGGCGATTTGGATGATAATGGATCGGACTGGGGATTTCTATGGTCAGCAACAGATTGGGTGCTTGGACAAACCATTTCAGACTCAACAGGAATTACAACAATCACAACAAACGATATATTTGCGACCGAAGCAACAACTTTAAGCCAAAATCAGCCAAACCCTTTCAATACTTCAACCACCATTTCATTTTATATTTCTAAAAAAAGTAAAATTGAAATTTCAGTTTATAATATATCAGGAGAGAAAGTGAAAACACTTACCTGCTCTGATCTGAATATTGGTAAATATTCGGTTGTTTGGAATGGCACTGAAGAATCAGGCAATTGTGTTGATCCAGGCATATATGTGTATAAATTGAATATAAATGGGAAAGTGGCATCGGCAAAAAAATGTTTGTTGATAAATGAATAATTGTTGAGGTCAGAAAAGAACCAAAGCAAAACTCGCTATATATTTACTTCACGCGCTGGCACGGGTAACTCAAACCTGGTGCGTAATCCTTAATCTACAAAGCCATATTGAAGTGATTTCCAGTACTCCTGAAATTGGAAAAAGCATCCTCTTGCATCAAATCAGGTAAAATAATTCGATAAGGTTGCTTATTTATATTTTGAAGACTCCTGGATTTTCGGTTTGAAAAAACCGATTTTCAGACAACCAATATCTTTTCTGAAATTTGAAAAATTATTAATACCCCATTTTTTGAACAATAATTTCAGAACTCCGTAATGAATCGTAACTTTAAAAATCAAAAACCAATTAATTCAATTAATCATTATTGCGATGAGAAAGCTCATTATACTATTAACTATTTCCGTGTTTTTTACAACTTTTCTGCGCACCCAAACACCCTATTTCGAATGGGTAGCAAGTATTGGTGGAGGTACAACCAGTACCATGGGATTAGGCATCGCTATCGACTCACTTGGCAACCAGTATTATGTTGGAAAATTTTGGGGCACTACCGATTTAAATCCCGACAGCCTGGCGGTTGATTACCATGTTTGCCTCGGCGATTGGGATTGTTATGTCTCGAAATACGATCCTTATGGAAATTACATGTGGTCAAAATCATTTGGCGGAACCAGTTGGGATCAGGCTCATGCCATTGACATTGACAAATCGGGCAACCTACTTATTACAGGCTATTTTAATAATACGGTAGATTTTAATCCGGGGCCGGGTGTGTATAACCTTGTTTCTCCCCACCACAACGATATCTTTGTACTGAAACTGACTTCGAATGGCGATTTTATCTGGGCCGGCAGAATGGGAGGTGAAGAGTATGAAATGGGAACTGCCATTGCTGTTAACGAAAATAACGAAATTTATGTAACCGGTCACTTCCAGCAAATGACCGATTTTGATCCCGATTCTTTTTTTGTAAACTGGTTATATTCAACCGGATCGTTTGAGGACTACTATTTTGATGCTTTTCTAATGAAACTCGATTCGATGGGCAACTTGATCTGGGCTAAAAATGTGGGTGGCTATTTCGACGATTACAGCTATTCATTGTGTCTTGATCCGCAGGGAAATCCTATAATCGCGGGAGAATTCTCTTACATTGCTGATTTTGTACCCGGGCCTTTGACCTACAATCTAATTGCGAATGGACAAACTGATGTCTTTGTCGCAAAATACGATACTTCTGGTAATTTATTATGGGCAAAAAACATGGGCGGGGCATCTCATGATAAAGCAACATCCATAGCATGCGATGAGACAGGAAGTATTTTTGCAACCGGTACTTTTAATGGAGTTGCCGATTTCGACCCTGATACTTCGATTACTTTTAATTTAACTTCGAACGGAAGTACTGATATATTCCTTGTCAACTTAGACGATTGGGGCAACCTGAATTGGGCAAATAGTTTTGGAAGCAGTTCTGAAGAAAGATGCAATTCAGTATGTATTGATCCAAACAGATATGTCTACATTACAGGTAGTTTC
>CAYLZH010000037.1:0-24817 GCA_964388245.1 uncultured Bacteroidales bacterium | reverse complement strand
GTATATCAATATCGGAACAAAGCATAACATTAAGGTTACAAACCTGATAGGATTAATAAATGAAAAAACACGGGAACGAAATATTGAAATAGGCAAAATAGATTTGTTTCGTAATTTCTCATTTTTCGAAATCGATAAAAACTATGAATCCCTTGTGCTTAATGCTTTTAAAAATGTTCAATTTGGAAGTGTGAGATTGGTTGTTGAAAAATCGAGTCAGGTACCCGATGCTGATTTTATGATCAATAAAAACAAAAAAAGCAAGCAAGCTGATAACACTGAAAGTAGAAGCAAATCGAAAAAACAAAGATCAGGAAAAGGGAGACAAAATAAACGAACGTCGAAACGTTGAAATTAGCAAGCAATTTTTATTCCTTGCCTCCATAAGCTAAATCGCCAGCATCGCCTAATCCCGGTATAATGTAGGATTTTACCGTTAGTTCGTCATCCACAGCGGCCGCCCAGATTGTAACGTTTGCCATATTGAGTTTCTTCTGCAAGAACTTAATCCCTTCACGACTGGCAATCAAAGTTACAATATGAGTGTGGATGGGGGTTCCTCTCTGGTATAATTCATTACAGGCAAGAACCATAGAAAGCCCTGTTGCCAGCATGGGATCGGTTAATATAAGTATTTTCCCATCGGGCGACGGGCTTGAGATATATTCAATTTTAATATCGAATTCACCATTGTCGTTATATTTTCGATAGGCTGAGATAAAAGCATTGTCGGCTTTATCGAAATAATTCAACAGTCCTTTATGCATAGGTAAACCGGCTCGTAAAATTGTTCCTAACAGGACATTGTCTTGTAATAATTGCGCTTTTGCAATGCCTAATGGTGTTTGCACATCTTTTTGACTAAAGGTAAGATGTTTGCTGATTTCATACGCGAATATTTCACCAACGCGTTCAAGATTTCTCCGAAAACGCATACTGTCTTTTTGGATATTTTCATCGCGGATTTCGGCCAGAAACTGGCTTAAAAGTGATGGTGTTTTATCGAGAACCTGTATCATGGATTGTTTAAAGTTTTGCCAAAAATAGCAATATTTATTTATACGTTTTTTCGCTTTAATAACAGTAAACCCAAAATAGTTATCAGACCGTTTATTATTAATAATTCGAATCCAACTTTCCAACCAAACCACATGTCAAGTGCAATTTTCAGAAGATATGAAATAATTGGTGCAGCTATCGCTAAATAAGGAACAAATCGATCGTGAATTTTAAATTTGGTAAATAATCCAAAAGCATACAAACCAAGTAATGGCCCATAGGTATAACCTGCTACTGTAAATATTGCACTGATTACGTTCTGGTCGTTAATCACCCTGAAAATTAAAATTACAATCACCAGTAATATTGAAAATCCTATGTGGGTAATCATCCGTATTCGTTTTCGCTTTGTTTCGTTTTTGTGTTTTTTTAGGTTAAGGATATCAACTGAAAACGAGGTAGTTAATGCAGTCAGGGCAGAATCTGCACTGGAATAAGCGGCTGCAATAAGCCCAAGAATAAAAATTATAGTTAGTACGGGAGTAAGATATCCTGTGGCTATTGTCGGGAAAAGATCGTCGGAAAATTCCGGAATGGCAATGCCTTTTTCAGTAGCAAATATAAATAACAAAGCGCCCAGACTAAGGAACAACAAATTTACAGGAACCAGCACGATACTAAACCAATACATGTTTTTCTTAGCATCGTGGATATTTTTACAACTTAGATTCTTTTGCATCATATCCTGGTCGAGACCGGTCATTACGATTGTAATAAAAGCGCCGGCAAGGAATTCCTTGAAAAAGAAGTTTTTACTCTTGATATCATCAAAAAAGAAAATTTGAGAATACTCACTGTTGCGTACCATTTTTATCATTCCCGATAAATCAAGATTCATTTCTCCGGATATAAAATATACACTCAATCCAACAGCCAAAAGCATGAATAGAGTCTGTAGAGAATCGGTCCAGATTATTGTCTTTATTCCTCCCCTGAAAGTATAGAGCCAGATTAGAAGAATAGTAACTATAACACTAACTGCAAAAGGAATATTCCAGGCATTGAAAACAGTTATCTGAAGAACGTTTGCCACAAGAAAAAGCCTGAAAGCCGCACCTATCACACGGGATAGCAAAAAGAATGAAGCTCCGGTTTTATAAGAATATTTTCCGAACCGTGTATCGAGGTAGGTATAAATTGAAGTAAGCCGAAGTTTGTAATACAAGGGCATTAATATGTTGGCTACTACAATATATCCTAACAGATATCCAAAGACCATCTGCATGTAGGAGAATGAACTGGTTCCTACCCAGCCGGGAACAGAAATAAATGTTACTCCCGACAAGGATGCCCCGATCATGCCAAAAGCTACAACATACCATGGCGATTTTCTGTTGCCCAGAAAAAAAGCATTGTTATCGGCCTTGTGTCCGGTAAAAAAAGAAATAACCAGTAGAAGCGAGAAATATCCTACGATGGTAACTATTACCAGCCAGGCCGATGTGTCATTTGAAAAAATATTGTTCACCCAATGAAATTTGATTTATCGAACTGCACAAAAATAATAATTATTGATGGACACCTGAATTAAATGGATATCTGGAATCGTGTGCAGAATTTTCTCTTCAACTTAAATTACATTGTGACGGTAAAGATCACTGTATTTTGACTACTAATTTGAATATTTGATTGTTGCCTGATATTTTCTTTCAATGTTTTTCTGTTAATAACTTTGAAAACGCAATTATTTATCATATGTTGATCATCATGTAATTGTCTGTAATCTACATTAACATCCTGCCTAAAGAACAAAACAACCGGTTCGCCAAAAAAGTGGAGGCCTTTTGATAAATAACCGGCTTTTCATTTATTTTTCTTGATGAATATCCATATTTTTATGCAAATGCACATGTTCGATTAATATGGATTTAACAAATATTTCACTTGACGATTTACATATCTCGGAAAAAGACCTGATATACAAAAGTACCGAATCAGAATTTGCTGTTAAAATAGAGCATATTAACAGTAATATTTTCCGGATAATAATGTCAGGATACCTCGATTTTGAATCAAATTTATATTACACAGGAATTATTGAAATGCTCCTTATCCGGTTTCGTGATGTGTTTAACTACGAGCAGGTCTTTTTTATTTCCAATTGCTCAAACCTTGATGGGATAAGCCTTGATGCCCGAAAATACTCGGAAAAACAATTGCTTGACTGGACTAATTTTGGCGGAAATTGTTATATCGGAACCAATAATGATATACGTGAGTATGTTGTACGACTTCAGAAAAAGCATCCTTCGTTGTTATTGGAATTCAGCAAGACCGAAAAGGAAGCTTTATTTGCTGTAGAACAATTTATTTCGCCTAAAGAACATTCGAAACAAAAAAGTCTGGATACCACATTCCATTCAGATAATAGGAGGGCGAAATTTGAAATTCCAAAATCCGGTAAAAGGCTAAAGGATAAATCCGGTTGGGAGTTTAATACGCCGGATAATCATTTCACGTGTAAAACATCGATACTCGAAAACAATATAATAAACAGTTCATTGAATGGATATATCAGGCAAAGTGATGTTGCCCAATATATTCGATTTATCGAAAACTTAATCGAGACATATGATATCAGAGTAAATCAATATTCACACATTATCGATTTAAAACAGGTTAAAGGAATAAGTCAACAGGCAAAGAACCTGTTAAAAAATGCAATTATAAAAAGTACCATTTATCCATCAAAGCTCTTTTTTATTAACCCGCCAGCTGCCATTTCGAATACATTAAATATCATAGGAACGCTATTTCCCAAAAAACTTGAATACTGCAAAATTGAAAACAGTTTTGAATCGGCTCTAAAACAATTACATATGCCAAAAGAGGTAGCCGAAATAATCAGGAAAGAGAAAAAGCAAGCGAAAATTACTGTTGAAGAAAATCTTGGACAGAAGAAGGAAATTCACAACTCCACTGACAATAAAGGTGAGAAATTAGCAAAGCCGGTACGAAAGTCGAAAATTACTGATAAAGGTGAGGAACCTTCAAAAAAACAATTAGAGCAGATTATCAGACAGCAGGAGCAACGAATTGGCGAATTGTCTGAAATGATCAGAAATGTGTCTTTTAACGGAATCAAAAGCGTAAAACCTCCAAAGATCGATGCAAATGATCCATTTTATGAGTTGTTTAATGCAGTAGGTTTAATGCAAGGATATTTTGCCGAGTCGATTAGTGATAAGAAATTTAATTATGAAAATATACGCGACCAACTTGGTTTGCTTCAGCGAATTGTAAATAACTCGAACGAGGCAAGCCTTTTGGTTCATGATGGAAAAATTAAATATATCAACACAGCATTTGCTAAATTAATAGGATCGGAAAAATCGATAATTGAAGACAGGCAATTGGTACAGTTGATGAATCCTGATGAAAAGGAAAAAATTACAAGCCTGCTTGAAAAAATCCAATCGGGCGATGAAATACCCGAGCAGATCAAAAGTTCGGTAATCACCGAACTGGGGAAAATCAAAGCCGTTACAATGCGGATCGTACAGTTTAAATACAAAGGGCAAATAGCTGCTTTATTGTATTTTAGCGATGATGTCAAAACAGAAAATCTTCCCAGGCCCAAATCAAAAGCCAACGGGAAACTTCAGAAATTAGGGGACTATGTTAGCGAGTCGGACAAGCTGAGATTTTCATTCCTTGCAAATATATCGCACGAAATTCGCACCCCGATGACAGCTATTGTTGGCCTTGCTGAATTTTTGTCAAGCCCTGTAATGAGCCCTCAGGCGATTGAAGAATATGTAAACCTGATAAAGTATAACGCAAATAGCCTGTTGCTGTTATTAAACGATTTAATCGACATCTCCAGTCTCGAGGTAGGTGAAATAACCATTAATAATAAACCATGCTACCTCAGTCAGGTGCTCGATGCTGTATATACCCGGTTCTCAAAGTTTCAGTTCGATACCGGCAACGAGAATATCGTCCTGAAGCTGAATAATTTTATCGATCCTGATATCAGACTGATATGTGATTCGGACCGTATAGTGCAGATTATGTCGAACCTGCTGAGCAATGCATTTAAGTTCACTAAAAAAGGAATTATTGAATTCGGAATCTTTTCAGTATCGAACAACAGGGTTCGGATATTTGTGCGTGATACTGGCATTGGAATCGATCCGGATAAATTCGAAATAATTTTTGAAAGCTTTAAGCAGGTTGATGAATCAAGAACAAGGAAATATTCCGGTGTTGGCCTTGGATTAGCTATTAGTCAGAAAATTGCACAGTTGATGGATGGGCGAATCTGGGTAGCATCGAAAAAAGGCGAAGGCAGCACTTTTTACCTTGAGCTTCCACTGCCCGATCCCGCAGAATTACCACCCGAAGAAATTGATCTGTCGAAAGCCGATACCATGAACTGGGTTGGAAAAACTTTCCTGGTTGTTGATGATGTTGAATCGAGCTATCAACTTCTTGATACAATTTTACGCAAATCGAACGCTGAAATACTGTGGGCAAAAGATGGAGAAGAAGCTATTTCCATTTGCAATGATAAAGAAATCGATCTTGTTTTGATGGATATTCAAATGCCAAATATCGATGGATTACAGGCTACACGAAAAATCAAGGAAATTGATCCGGAAATACCGGTTATTGCTCAAACAGCTTATATACAGGAAGAAGACAGACTGAAAATTGATACTGCAGGATGCGATGATTATATCTCAAAACCTATAGAAAAGAGGATCCTTTTTCAGATAATATCTAAGCACCTAAACAAATCTGTACCAGTTACACAGGTGGAGTGATCAGTTGATTAAAATATTAATAGGCAGGTTATTTCTACTATTTAGTGTTCATAATAAATCTCTAAAATACAAGTACCAAATTTCAAAATATCAAATTCAAAACAGTTTGATTTATTGGTAATTGAGTTCTGATATTTATTTGGAATTTGGGATTTTAATAATTCTGAGCTTTCTAATAGTCACTATCTATATCCAGGCATTCCCTTGTTTCTGATTATTTCACCAAATTTATCCAATCGAAAAGGAAAGGAGAAATCAATTAACTTGCTAACTTTGTCTTAAATAATTATTAAAAATGATGTTTCGCGAAAAGCTTAGCAAGTATATTTTATATATCCTTCTGATTGTATATCTGGTACTCATTCATTTCCTGGTGCAAACAGAAATTACAAATCCCGATGCCAACATAAAGAGCTATTGGGATGGACTTTGGTATGCTGTAATTACACTTACCACAGTTGGATATGGCGATTATTACCCAGTTACACCTCAGGGAAAAATACTTGGTTTAATAATAGTACTTAGCAGTCTTGGACTGTTAGGCTATCTGATTGGAAACGTAACTAATAACATCCGAACATATATGGAAAATAAGAAATCGGGTCATTATGGCACAAATTTTACCAACCATTTTGTAATTTTTGGCTGGGACAGGTTTGGCCAACATGTTACAGATCAAATTGTAAAGGCCGACCGGCAGGTAGCCATTGTAACAAACGAGAAAGATAACATTGAGTTAATCCAGGACCTCTATCCCCGTGAACAAGTATTTACATTTTTTACTGATTTCAATAATTTTGAAGCATTTACAAAAGTGAATCTTGATAAATCGGCTACTGTATTTATTAATTTCCCCGACGATACTGAAACACTTGTTTATGTCCTCAATCTTAAGAAACACTACATGAACCTGAATTTTGTAGTGTCGCTCGATAAACCCGACCTAAAAGAAACTTATCATGCTATTGGTGTAACCTATGCAATATCGAAAAATGAGATAGCCTCCAAACTCGTGGCAAGCTATATTTTCGAACCCGATGTGGCCCATATTACCGAAGACCTGATGGCCACCACCATCGATGAAAACGATTATGACATCCAGGAATACCGTGTACTTGATTCGAACCCATACAACAAGAAGCCATACATCGAGGCCTTTATCGATATGAAAACTACCCACGACTGTGTACTTATCGGATTAAGCCAAAAAAACGGAAAGGAAACAAAGCTAATTAAGAATCCCGGAAAAGATGTGATAATAAATGCTGGTGATTACCTGATAGTTATGGCAAATGGCTTGACTAAGCGTCATATCGAGAAGGTGTTTGGAGTGAAAGAAGGGAAATAAATGTAACCTTATTTTGACTGATTAAAATCCTTTTTGGTTGACCTTTATTCATGTTATATAATTTCGATAAGATAATTCGTCACATATATTACCCAAAATTATCTCCCTAAACTTTAGTAGCTTTGTAAACTTTTTTTTATCGCGAAAGTTTAATGTAGATGGAATCAATCAGGCAAAGTAAAGTAGCACGTTTATTACAGAAGGAACTGAGTTTATATTTTCAGCAGGAAGGAAGTTCCCTTTCGCATGGCGGGATGATCACAGTTACCATTGTAAGAGTTTCGCCCGATTTGGGCCTGGCAAAAGTTTATCTTAGTGTTTTTCCTTCTGATAAATCGATTGATACAATGGAACAAATCGGACTGACGACTAAAAGTATCCGCTATCATCTTGGAAAAAAAATAAGGCATCAGCTTAGAGTTGTCCCCGACCTGCACTTTTATCTTGATGATTCATTAGATTATGCTGAAAAAATTGATGACTTACTGAATTAGAAAAACAATGCAATACGATCCAATAAAACGAAGTCTTGGTAAGGTGTTCAATGCCAATCCCATAATGCGTAAATTATTCTATCGCTTACTCGATCTGCTTTTACTACGGGCATGGTATATCCGAAATGAATTACGGAAATTTGCTGCGAAATACAAGTCCGAAGATATCGAAATATTAGATGCCGGTGCCGGATTCGGGCAATATGTTTATTCAATGTCGAAATACAGTCCTAAATGGAAAATCACAGCCGTAGATGTAAAAAAGGAACAGGTTGATGATTGTAACGATTTCTTCAATAAAACACATGAAAGCCACCGGATCCATTTCACAGTTGCAGATTTAACCAAATACAGGAAAAATGAGCAATATCAAATGATTCTTTCTGTAGATGTAATGGAACATATTCTTGAGGATGTGGAGGTATTTAAAAATTTTCATGCCAGCCTGAAACCAGGAGGCATGGTTTTGATATCCACACCATCGGACCAGGGCGGATCGGATGCTCATCATGATCACGATCACGACCACGATCATGAGGAGGGTGATATCCATGGTTTCGTTGACGAGCATGTCCGCGATGGATACAATATCTCAGAAATTGAAGATAAACTGAAAACAGCCGGGTTTTCAAAAGTTGAAGCACGCTATGGCTACGGGAAACCAGGCAACATTTCATGGCGACTGTCAATGAAATACCCAATCACCATGTTGAATGCCTCGAAAATCTTTTTCATTATTATTCCTTTTTATTTCCTCATTGCTTATCCCATTGCTTTTGTACTTAATTATATTGATGTAAAAGGAAAACATAAAACCGGAACAGGATTGGTTGTAAAAGCCTGGAAATAAAAATATTATCGATTAATGTTTTTTGATGACAAACCTGTGATGAATTGAATCAGATACGTTGACATTGAATGGCCAGATTTCAAACTACAAATTTCATCCGGGCAGGACATGATTCCGAAGTAATAAGCTTTAATCATTCATAAATAATCAATTATCAATAACTTGTCATTTCCATTTTACATAGCGCGGAGGTATTTAATTTCAAAAAAATCGACCAATGTAATAAACCTGATTACCGGAATTTCGATATTCGGAGTTACCATTGGTACAATGGCATTGATAATTGTATTATCAGTATTTAATGGTCTCGATGACTTGATTAAGTCGCTATTTGGAACATTCGATCCTGAAATTAAAATATCGCTTGCTGAAGGAAAAAGATTCAACACATCCGGAGATATTCGATTCGAGGAAGTTAAAAAGCTTAAGGGTATTCGTGCTTATTCTGAAGTTATTGAAGAAAATGCATTATTACGATACAGTGGTAACGAATATATTGCCACCATAAAGGGTGTCGATAAAAACTATCACCATAGTTCAGGTATCGATACAATGCTGATAGAAGGGCAATCTTATCTGGGTAAAAAGGACAACAATTTTGCACTGGTGGGATATGTAATTGCTACCGAACTGGGAATTGGTTTGAATTTTATCGATCCACTTGTATTGTACGTCCCAAGGCATACAAATTCCAAATCCATGAACCTTGAAAATTCAACCAATAGAAAGATCATATATCCATCCGGCATTTTTTCTGTTCAGCAGGAGATTGATTCACGATTTGTTATTGTTCCTATCGATTTTGCTCGTGATCTATTCGACCTTAACATAGAAATAAGTGCCATTGAAATTGCTCTTAATCCTGATGCAGACACCGAAGAAACTATCGGGCAGATAAAAGCTGTACTCGGTTCTCAATTCCTGGTTAAAAACCGGTTCGAGCAACAAGAGCTAATCTACAAAACCATTCAATCGGAAAAACTAATGGGATTTCTCATCCTTGCATTTATACTTGTTGTGGCTTCGTTCAATATTATCGGATCGTTAACAATGCTTGTAATAGATAAGAAAAAAGACATAGAAACTTTTCGTAGCCTTGGTGCAAACTTTAAGAGTATCAGGCAAATATTTCTACTCGAAGGATGGCTCATCTCAGTAACAGGGGCTCTGCTTGGGATTATCCTTGGCATACTGTTTTGTTTATTACAACAGAAATTCGGGCTGATAAAACTACAAGGTGGCGGTGCTTTTATAATCGATAGCTATCCTGTACTTCTGCAAACAGCTGATGTTGTTGCTGTTTTTGGGACAGTATTATTAATAGGCTTCATTGCTGCCTGGTATCCGGTTCGATATATCACAAAAAAGTTTCTTTAATATCCAAAAGGTTGAAATAATAAAAAGGCATACAATTTTTCAACATAAAATTCCCCACCATCTACTTACTCAAACATCGAGATTATATTATTTTTGACCCTCTGATTATAATTAATAGATCAAATTTTAGATTGAGAGTTGATAACTGAAAACTAAACTTAAAAAACACATAAAATGGGAATGACATTGATTGAAAAAATCCTGGCTAACCACTCGAAACACAATGTAGTAAAACCAGGTGAGATAATTGATATCTTTATTGATGTGCGTGCAGCACGCGATTTTGGCGGTGCCAATGTAGTCAAGAATATGCGCGACAACAACCTTACTCTTGCGGATGCTGAGCGTACATTCTTAACCTTTGATTGTAATCCCACGGGCTCTGATCAAAAATATGCGATAAATCAACACATTTGTCGCCAGTATGCCCGCGAAAACAATATTAAAGTATATGATATTGATAAGGGAATCGGAACGCATATTCTTATCCATGAAGGACTGGCTCATTCAGGATCAACCGCTGTAACTACCGATTCACATGCCAACATACTGGGAGCAGTAGGTGCATTTGGCCAGGGAATGGGCGATCAGGACATTGCTGCCGCATGGGCCAATGGACGAACATGGTTTAAAGTACCCAAATCGGTAAAGATAAACCTCAGTGGCAAGCGACCTGAAGGACTTTTCGCCAAGGACATCGTGCTTAACCTGTTGAACGAATTTGGCGCCAACTCTTTGCTGGGTTATTCCATCGAAATGTATGGTGAAGAAGTCGACAATCTCACACTCGATGAAAGGATTACAATTGCATCGATGGGCACTGAAATGGGAGCCATTATTGTGTTGTTTACCCCCAACGAGGAAATCCATAAATTCAGCGAAGAACGACTTGGCCGGAAAATCGATCTGGTTGCGGCTGATGCCGATGCTAACTACGAGAAAGAATTCACACTGGACCTGAGTACTTTTAAACCACGCATCTCACGCCCAGGTGCACCGCACGACACGGTAACAATTGATGAAGTAAAGAAAACCAAAATCGATTCAGGCTTTATTGGAAGCTGTACCAACGGCAGGATTGAAGACATGCGCGAAGCTGCCCAGGTGTTAGAAGGTAAAAAACTTGCTCCTGGTGTTGTGCTGAAAATTGTACCATCCACCAACGAAGTTTGGGAGCAATGCCTCGACGAAGGCTTGATTGACATTTTCAAAGATGCCGGAGCATTAGTCTCTAATGCCGGTTGTGCAGGTTGTGCTGCCGGCCAGGTTGGACAGAATGGCCCGGGTGAGGTTACAATTAGTACCGGAAACCGGAACTTCCCCGGCAAGCAGGGTAAGGGAGAGGTTTACCTTGCATCACCTGCATCTGTGGCTGCATCATCAGTAGCCGGATATATTACCTCCTACGATGATATCCCTGATGAGCCGGTTGTTTTCACTTTCGACGGGACATTCGATAAACTTGTTGCAGACAAGAAGGAAACCTCAGTAGGCAGCGTCAAGCCCACAGTTATTGAAGGAAAGGTTTGGTATATCAAGGAAGACAACATTGATACAGATATGATTTTCCATAACCGCTACCTTGCTATAACCAATATTGAGGAAATGGGACAATACACATTCGATAACCTTGAAGGTTACGAGGATTTTGCTAAGCGTGCTCAGGCTGGCGATATTGTTGTAGTCCAGAAAAACTTTGGTAGCGGAAGCTCACGGCAACAAGCGGTGGATTGTTTCAAAGCATTAGGCGTACAGGCTGTATTGGCCGAATCTTTCGGGGCTATTTACGAGCGTAATGCAATTAACGCTGCTTTCCCAATCGTTACTTATAAATCGTTAGATGAAATTGATCTGGATGACGGTGATACCATTCGGATTAATTTTGAAACAGGTAATATCAAAAACCTGAAAAACAACAAAGAAGTTCAGGTTGAAAAATTCTCCGAGGTTCAATTGGAGATTTTCCAGAATGGTGGGTTGTTTTAAAATACTATTCAGGTAGTCGGAGTGCGACTCTAAGTCGCGCCCCGACTATTATTTCATTCAAAGCGTATTTTAACGACTGGAAAACAACAGTCTGAAATATCGCATAACCTACTTAATTATTTAAACAAACAATTAAGAATCAAGCCTGATCAGAAATGCTACGGCGTTTTGGGATGGCTAAATTGACTGGTTTGACGCAGATTATTTTATATTCAAATCGAATATGCAATTCAGGACAATTTAAATACTCTGGGAACATCTTTACAATACATTTCATATTCTTCACCGTACTTTTGCGTGAGAAATTCCTCTTCAGATTTGATCATGAAATATGAAATTACAAGATATTGTAAAAACCAACCAACCGAATACAACGAAAAATATAAAATGAGAATACTTAGTTGAAGAATTCAATATCCAAGTAATTGAGGATTTCTGGAATACCGGTAAATCCCACTTGTATTTAGTCTGTTTTTATCTTGTCCAAAGCTTGTTCCGGTACCTAAGCGAAACCAGGCAATTAATAAAATAACCAGACCAAAACAGAAAAATATTAGAGAAAAAATATTCAAAATTGGGATATCTGTCAGTGAAGGGAATTTGGTCCATTTAACCGGAATAAATATATACAATAAACTTGCATGAATTGCAAATACCGCGAGTTCGAATAAGTAGGCTAATATTGATAACTTGAATTTTTTAAGATAATCATTCCTAACGATTACTCGAAAAACAAATTAGCTAAAGAGAATAAAAGCAGTTGAAACGAGGATATATTTTATTAACATTTTTACTTCGTTTGGCATACAGTTATTAAACAATTTGTAATATCTTATTATCTTCCTAAAAGTGCAAATAATTATGCAATTATGAAAGGATAAACTATTACCAGCGAATATGCGAATCTGATATTGATAGCGGAAGAATTCTGTAAAACAATGCATGATAATCCCCGGTAGAAAAGTCGATGAATTTTGTAATCAACTTTAATCAAAAATAATATTTCCTTAACATGCTATTTTTCTTTCAATAATATTAAATTTGTTAGGTTAATTTTAGGCGTAAAGGAAAATTATGGAAGCTCTGATTAGAAAGGAGATAGACCTTTTAAAACAGCAGATTGATAAACTAAATGTGCCGGATTTCGATCTGGATGCATGGAAAACCTTTACCATAATTTTGCTGGAAAGGATCTTTGGTCCCCAGTCGCATAAAATCAAGCAGATCGAAAATATTAATTACGATTACAGTTCTTGGTCGTTACGTGATGCATCGGGCGACAGTTCAAACATTGATGCATGTAAGAAGCTGGGATGGGAAATACTAACCGCTTCCATCCAGGAACTCGAGAATTTTGGCTTTCCTGAAACTGCACAAATTTCAGAAGAGGATATAGCACGCTCAGGGAAGATAGAAACTGAAAATATTGTAAGCTGTTTCGAAGATGAATTAAAGGTTTCCCAATTAAAGGAACTGAAAGCCATTTTACTCTCGGGCGATAATTTCGATGATAAAAAAAGCCGATTAGTAGGCAAGTTAAAGGAGTTTGGTGTTAATACTGCACCTGAGATACTATCGAATATTATTTTAGATGAGTCAATCTCACAAGCTCTTAAGTAAAGTTAATCTCCATCATGTATGGAGATTTTTTGTTTAACAGGTAGCCATAAACTACCACGACCTGGCCGGGTCTTTAAAAATGGAGCCAACTGCGAAAGAAAGCTTTAATGCAATCTTTCAGGTTGGAATTGTAATATGAAAAAATATCAAAAAATATATAGATATGTTAAAACAAACTTTTGTAGAGAAAATCTTCGGAGCGAAGACTGGAAGCATTGTCTTTCAGAAGCCCGAAATCGTGCTCACCCACGATAATACGGCAAGTATCCGAAAGACTTTCGAAAAAATGGGGGGCCAAAAACTGGCTGATCCCAACCAAATGCTGATTGTGCTCGATCACAATGCACCGCCGACAAGTGCCAAACTGGCATCGGATTATCAGTCGGTTAGGGAATTTGTAATCGAGCAGGAGATCGACAAATTTTATGATGCAGGAAAAGGAATCTGCCACCAGATCATGTCGTACCATGCCCGCCCGGGAATGGTGATTGTAGGAAGCGATAGCCACACCTGCACTGCCGGGGCATTTAATGCTATGGCAGCAGGTATCGACAGGACCGAGTCGGCCGGATTATGGAAACGAGGCGAAACCTGGTTTCGTGTTCCTGAATCAATAAAAATTAATCTTCATGGAAAGCTCCGTGAAGGAGTGTATGCCAAAGACATATCACTTTGGATTATTGGTATGATTGGCTCCGATGGGGCAAATTATATGTCGATAGAATATCATGGTGAAGGTGTTAAAAGCCTGGGAATTTCTGAACGGATGACCCTTGCCAACCTTGCATCTGAGATGGGTGCTAAGAATGCGGTATTTCCAGCCGATGAGGTATTGGCTGATTTTCTAGGTAATGAAAAATTTACAAGTGTTTGGGCTGACGAAGGTGCCGGATATTTCAAAGAAATCGATATTAATCTCGATGAAGTTTTTCCTTTGGTAGCAGCACCACACCATGTTGATAATGTAAAGGCAGTTTCGGAAGTTGAGGGTACTGTTGTCCATCAGGGATTGATTGGAACCTGTACTAATGGCCGGTTGGAAGACCTTAGGATTGCCGCCGAAATTCTCGACGGTAAAAAAATAGCCAAAGGTTTTCAGTTGTTGGTTGCCCCTGCCTCACAACAAATCTATCTTGATGCTATCGATGAGGGCATTATCTCCAAACTGATCATAGCTGGAGCAGTAGTTTTAGGTTCTTCTTGCGGACCTTGTCTTGGTACAGGCCAGGGCATTCCTGCCGATGGATTTACCGTTATTTCAACAGCGAACCGTAATTTTCTTGGGCGCATGGGAAACAAAAACTCCCAGGTATATCTCGCCTCACCTGCATGTGTTGCCCAATCAGCAATTACCGGTGTAATAACCGATCCACGACTGGAAAAATTCGATGATAAGTTTCCATACGCAAAGGCCCAAAGTGCAACACTCGAAGTTAAGGAAGGTGAAATTCGCAGGGTAAATGGTGTTTGGAACTATTCTGATGTCGACAACCTTAATACCGACCAGATGTTTGCCGGTAACCTGACTTATAATGTGTTAAGTTCGGATGCACCAGCTATTATGCCCCATCTTTTTAAAGGATTTGACGATAGTTTCACTGACAATGTTAAAGCCGATGATATTATTATTGCAGGTGATAACTTTGGATGTGGAAGCTCGCGTGAACATCCTGCAGTAGGGCTTGCTTATGCCGGTGTAAAGGCCGTAATAGTTAAATCCATCAATAGAATATTCTACAGGTCCTCAATCAATCAGGGACTTTTACTCATTGTCAACCGTGAAATAGTCGACAGCTATAAGCACGGTGATAAGGTTGAAGTTGATTTCGAAAACGGAAAGATATTTCTTAACAATAAAGAATTCAACTTTGCTCCACTTCCCGGTAAACTTATGCAGATTATCGAGAAGAAAGGATTAGTAAACTGGATAAAATCTGAGGCTTAGTTAAATCAGGCAGGTCTTTCAGGTAGCAGGAGATTGGTTAAGAATTTTAACACAATTTTCAATCTCTATCCTACGTAGATAAGGGGGACATAGCTTTTCTTTATTGTTAGGCTAAATACCTGAATTTCTGCTCGAAATAAGTCTTAGATGTCAGTTTGTTTCCTTTTCTATCAATAATTTCGTCATGTTAAAGTTTACCAAGAATGGAAAAAGTTTGGAAAATTAAACCGGAAGTTAACAGCCACAAAGTTGATCATTTGTCCCGCTCTCTGAATATTAATCAGGTGCTGGCCAAATTGCTTGTTCAACGGGGCATTGAAACATATGCCGAAGCGAAGTCATTCTTCAGGCCCGAATTATCAGATTTACATGATCCTTTTCTGATGAAGGACATGGATAAAGCTGTTGTACGGATAAAAAAAGCCATATCAAGAAATGAAAAGATTCTTGTCTATGGCGATTATGATGTCGACGGAACTACTTCCGTAGCATTGGTTTATTCATTTTTAAAAGAAAGATATACGCATTTAGATTATTACATTCCCGATCGCTATTCACAGGGCTATGGGATTTCGTTTCAGGGAATTGAGTATGCCATAGCGAATAATTTCGGATTGATAATTTCGCTTGATTGTGGAATTAAAGCCGTTGAAAAAATCGCATATGCAAAGCGAAAAGGTATCGATTTTATTGTTTGCGATCATCATACACCTGGCGATGTAATTCCCGATGCAGTTGCAGTGCTTGACCCAAAGCGGAATGACTGTGAATATCCATTTAAACACCTTTCTGGTTGTGGTGTGGGATTTAAGTTGATCCAGG
This sequence comes from uncultured Bacteroidales bacterium, assembly GCA_964388245.1. Lineage (GTDB taxonomy): Bacteria > Bacteroidota > Bacteroidia > Bacteroidales > M50B96 > JAIOYV01. The sequence continues at coordinate 8,547 of CAYLZH010000037.1, read as the reverse complement.
GTTATGCTGAAAAGAATCATATACCTTTTTATGAACTGGAAACTTATCTTGATTTGGTTTGTGTAAGTATTGCTTCCGATATTGTACCAATCATTGGCGAAAACCGTGTACTTTCATATTTCGGATTGCAGCAGTTAAACGGTAATCCAAGCGATGGACTAAAAGCAACTATATCTGTATCGAATCTCGAGAATAAAGAAATTACAATTAGCGATATAGTTTTTAAGATTGGTCCCCGTATTAATGCTGCCGGGCGAATGGAATCAGGTCGAAAGGCGGTTGATCTTTTGATTTCGGGATCGAGGGAAATTGCACAGGAAGTTATCCAGGAAGTTAACTCCTTTAACGATGCAAGAAAAGACCTCGACAGGGGGATTACTCTCGAAGCATTAAGGATTATCGAATCAGACGAAGAACTAAGAAACTGTAAAACCACAGTTCTTTACCGCCGCGATTGGCATAAGGGAGTAATCGGTATTGTTGCTTCGAGGCTTATAGAAAGTTATTATCGGCCCACTGTTATCATGACCGAGTCAAATGGATACGCAACAGGCTCGGCCAGAACTGTTGAGGGATTCGACCTGTACCAGGCTGTTGAGGCATGTTCCGATCTGCTTGAAAACTTCGGTGGGCATACCTATGCTGCAGGGCTGACCATGAAAATTGAAAATGTTCCTGAATTTTCCCGTCGTTTCGAGGAATATGTTACGAAAAACATAACCCCTGATCTTTTGGTCCCACAAATTGATATTGATTCGGTAATAAAGTTATCCGAAATAACACCAAAATTTTACCGGATATTAAAACAGTTTGCTCCTTTTGGACCTGATAATATGTCGCCGGTATTTGTTACCCAAAACGTAGTCGATTGGGGTACTGGAAAAATGGTTGGGAAAAATGGAGAACATCTAAAACTTGATCTCATGCAAGGCGATAATTCAAGTCTTGTTATGCCGGCAATCGCTTTTAACCAGGCCGAGCATTTCGAGATTATCCATCAAAGGATTCCGTTTCATGTGTGTTATACCATTATTGAAAATGAATTCCGCGGAAAAGTTAATCTGCAACTCATGATCAAAGATTTAAAGATGGAATATTAACTGAATCAGAAGCATTTCAATAATACCATAATCAAAAGGCATATTGCAATATTACAATATGCCTTTTGATTATGGTATTCCCGAATCTAATGCTTTGAAATCTAAGATTTTAAGGCATTAAAATAATTAATTATTTCGGACTTCGCGTGCCTTTTTTCTTTGCTCAATTTCCTCCGGGCTAAGTTTCGGACGGTTTTGATTTGCCCTTCGTTGTTGGATATCGGCCTCGTCGCGTGGATCCTCATTCTGCTTAGCGGCTTTATTTCCCGAATTACTTAAAAGATAATAATGACATGTATGGTCTTTAATCGGGATTGCATAGCTTGTTTTTATCTCATATCCACGTTTACTAAAAAAAGCAAGGATATTAACTAATGATTTCGCTTCGATAAATCGATTTAGCTTATCCTCCTCTTTTGCACTTCTGGCTAATCTTTTTTTATTCCCTTCTGCGTCGACACCCCCGTCAATACTTAATTCATACATACCAAATTCCCGCTCAATCGCTTTGATGTGAACAAAATTTCCGGAACCGGAGGGTGATGGCCTTGTTGCCTGGTCAGGGGCGGCTGCAGAAGTTAATTCCTTTTTTTCCTTCTTTTTTTGGGCTACTGAAAAACCTGGCATCATTAATACCGAAAGTAGCACAACAATTACTATTCGACTCATAAATTTCATAAATAAGATATTATTGTTTCTCAAAATTATTTTCTTTCAAAAATAAATATAATTCAATCATAAACAACGACAACAATTGAATTAAAGTGTCAGGCTCTCTAATAATATGTATTAATGCTCAAATATTCAGAGCGTTGAGCATTAACTCTCCGGATTCAATCTTTAAATGATGGGTAATACTCTATTAGGATAAAATGCTTTTGCGAAACTTCTGAGTTGCCCTATTATGATTACATGTTTTTAGTTGAATCATCTTTTGACATCCCGCGAAAATCGAAAAAGCCATTTATTGCCGGCAGCAATAAGATTAAAAACGACAGCATAAGGATATATTGCCACCGGCAAATAAATGACAGTTTTTTTCAATTCGTGTCATTCAGTTGTCATTCAATTTCCATTAATGACATTGAATTACTATCAATTACTATAAATGACTACCGAAAAACCATTTAATGATCATCAAATTAAACCAAATCGCAGGCATCAGCAGGCATCCAGTGTTTATCTTTACCTTCCCACTTTACGTTACAGCCAATTGGATTTGTAACAGCTTGTGATATTTTCTTTCCACTGGTTAATTCGGTCAATGCCCTGTCTAAATCATCCTCTTTCATTTGTGTATAATCGCGGGGATAATCAATTGCCCGTCCAGTATACACTAACTCTCTGTTCTCATCGAAAACATAAAAATGTGGAGTGCGCAAAGCACCAAACGAAAGAGCAATTTCTTGCGATTCGTCGTATAAATAGATCCACGGGAAATTATATTCCTTCATCCGTTTTACCATGTTAGGAAAGGAATCGTCTTCATATGTGTTTTTACTGTTCGAGTTTATTGCTACGAACCGTACACCCTTTGACAAGAATTTATCAGCAGTCTTTCGAGTCTGTTCATCAGATCCAATAACATAAGGGCAGTGGTTGCAGGTAAAAAATATAACGAGGTATTTTTCGGTATTAAAGTCAGACAATTTATAAGTTTTGCCATCGGTGGCCGGAAGATTAAAATCCGGTGCCTTCGATCCAATATCTAAGGTAAATGCCATATTGTTTTTGTTTGATGTGTATGAGTAAACAAGGATGAACTGGAATTGTTTCCTTAAGCCGAATTTATATCATTCATTCGCTTTGTAGTGAGGGTAGAATATTTTATCTTTATCAATTAAGACGAGAGGATATGTGTAGATACCATCATGGTTCGATAATTACGATTCTATTTATTTTAGCATTGGTTTTTACCTCAAAAGCTCAAAACATTGATAGTCTGGTAAATCGGCTTGGAAGCGATTATTCTAAAGAAAATTATGATATCTTTTTAAAAGTTTCGAAATTTCATCAAAAAACTAATCCCGACACAGCGTTTTTTTATGCCAGAAAGGCTTACGAAACAGGAGAATTTCTTGGAAACGATACCATGAAAGCCACCTCACTTATTTACATTGGAGCTGCCCTGTCGTATTCGAACCAAAGAGAAAAGGCCATAAAGTATCAAATGCAATCGTTAAAACTTTGGCAAAAACTTGAAAACAGAAGAAAAGAAGGCCTTACCTATTTATTTATATCTACAAATTATCATTATATAGGAGAGCTTACTGCATCGGTAAAGTATAACCAACTAGCACTTGAATGTTATCAAAAAGCGAATGACAAAGCCGGTCAGGTTGATGCACTTACCAGAATTGGAGACGACCAGATGGCAATGATAAATTATGATATTGCACTGGAATATTATCTACAGGCACTATCTATGGCTGAAGATGAAAAAGTAAGTAAGAGCATCCCACAAATTTTGACTAAAATCGGTAATGTCAATATTAAAATGGCAAATTGGAGTAAGGCTATGTCATATTACGAAAAAGCTAAGGAGGCTTATTTTGAATTGAACGATTCGGCCGGAATAGGCTCCACAATTAATAACATTGCAAGTATTTATTACAAAAATAAGCAATACGATAGTGCTCTGGTTATGTACCAACAATCGCTTCAAATTAATGAGGCCGTAAAGAAATGGAGGAACGTACTTAATAATTATGGGAACATTAGCAATATTCACAGGGTACGTGGTGAATATCCCGAAGCTGTCGAATGTGCAAATAAAGCATTGGAACTTTCAAAAAGATATTCAACTAAGAGGATGCAATCTAGTAGCTACCTTAAACTTGGATATGCATATTTATTAATGAAAAACAATAGCAAAGCCATTGAAAATTATTTTGCCGGAATAAAGTTAGCACAGGAATCAAATGATCTTTCGCTTGTCCGTAAAAATTATTACGGACTTCACAAAGTATATATCCAGATGGGTGATTTCGAAAATGCATTAAAACACTACAAAATTAGTGAACAGTATAAGGATACCCTGGATCTGAAAAAAATGAAGACTAAAATTACGGATATCCAAACCAAGTACGAAACTGAGAAGAAAGAAAAAGAAAACCAATCACTTAAGATCGAAAACGAACGACATGAAAATGCTAAAAACAGACTGTTTCTCGTCTCTTTTTTTCTTATCATTATTGTATTGCTATTGACTTATTTATTTGTGATTAAAGCACGTGCATCGAAAAAAAACAAACAGTATTATGAGAATGAAAGAAAACTAAACGAGGCTTTGAAGAAAACAACTCAAACTGAGAAACAACGCCTTGAAGAACTCATTTATGCTGAAAAGAAAATCAACAAACTACAAAAGGATAAGATCGATTCGAAGAACCGGGAATTGGCCGCTACGGCCATGAACATTCATAACAAAAGTATGATTTTGGCTGATATTGAAAAGGAAATTGCTTCAATTGACAAGGTTGATGACAGTAATGGCCAGGTTGTTAAAAGACTAAAACAACTTATTGATGGCAATCAACTTTTCGAAGAAGACTGGAATAAGTTTAAAGCTCAGTTCGAGGATGTTTACCCCGATTTTTTTGGCAAATTGATTAAGCGATGTCCATCCCTCACCATTCATGATCAAAGATTAAGTGCCTATCTGATGATAAATATGAGCTCGAAGGAAATGGCTGAATTACTGAATGTTTCAGTAGCAGCCATCAGCAAAAGCCGCCAACGGCTTCGCAAAAAACTGGACATGGAAAGCAGTGAGGAGTTTATTTCCTTTTTACAAGATATCTGATATAGTATTCTTTGTATTTTGTTGAACCCACGCAAAGACCGCTAAATAAAAAAATGCTACAAACGCAAAGTGAATTACAGTATGGACAATCCCTAAATAGCTATATTACAGCATTAAGGATTTACATCTTATTGTTTTCTGGCCCTATCATATAAGTACTTAATCATCATGATAAGATAATAGTCGTAATAATTATATTTGTACACATAGTTTATTCACATTTAAAAGATTGCTATGAAAAGGATTTTCCTGCTTTATATTATAGTTCACCTTGTTACCAATGCATTTTCGCAGTGTGCAAATCCTGTAAATATTTACAGTTTTACCTACAACGGAAAACAGTATGAGATAGTTAAGGAATTGAGGTTATGGTCGTATGCAGCATCCTGTGCAGACCAGCGAGGTGGACATTTGGTCGAAATCAACGATGCGGCAGAGAACACCGCAATGTACAATGCAATCATATACGGGGCTCAAATATCACCCACTTATGTTACAGCAACAGGTGGTGTGGCCTATTTGTGGATAGGTGCCACCGATGGCGGAACTGAAGGTGTTTGGTTATGGGATGGTGATAATGATGGTGTAGGGACTAACTTTTGGAACGGACAAGGGGCAAATGGTAGTGGAAATGGTTCAGGTGTTGGAGGCCTATATTACAATTGGGGAGGAACAGGGGCAGGAACTCCGCAAGAACCCGATAACTGGGGCTTCGGGCAGGACAGAGCGGCAATCGCTTTGGGCAGTTGGCCAAACCCGGGTGGTGGGTATTTAGGCTCACCAGGAGAGTGGAACGATATAACAGATGTAACTTCAAATTCACTGTATTATATCATTGAATACGATTGCCCAACAACTACCAGTAGTATTACAACTTTGGTTTGTGACAGCTTTATTTCCCCAAGTGGAATGGTACTTACTACTACTAATATTTATCAGGATACCATTCAAAATGCAGCTGGTTGTGATAGTATTATTATAATAGACCTGACAGTTGGGGCTCCAACAGCTAGCATGATAAGCGAATTTACTTGCGACACCTATACATCACCAAGTGGAAAGATATGGACAACATCGGGAACCTATTTAGATACCATTGTAAATTCAAGTGGTTGCGACAGTATTATTTCCATTTACCTAACTGTGGGTTATTCTACTTCAAGTTATATTAATGAAGTTGTTTGCGATAGTTACACTTCTCCAGGTGGCAATACATGGACCAGCTCGAATACATATACCGATATCATTCAAAATTCTGCTGGTTGCGATAGTATTATTAATATCGACCTGACAATATTACATAGTTCAATTAACCCAGTTATACAACACATCCAATCATGTGATTACTATGTTGCTCCTAGCGGAAATATCTTAACAGCATCGGGTTCATATATTGATACTATACCAAATGCAATTGGGTGTGATAGTTTTAATATTATTAACCTTACCATTCTCCCGGAGCCTACAGGCTCTATCTCAATTTTTGCATGCGATAGTTATGTGTCGGCCACAGGAGCTGTATGGACAACATCAGGAAATTATATCGATTCTATTCCAAGTCCGTCGGGATGCGATAGTATTATTTCGGTTGATCTAACAATCCTAAACAGTTCAACTTCTACTATATACCCCGTTGTTTGCGACAGTTATACATCGCCAGGAGGAAATATTCTCACATTATCAGGCATTTATGCAGATACATTAACAGGATATCAAGGATGTGACAGTATCATAATAATTGACCTGACCATAATAAACAATACAAATCCAATTTCGGAAACTGTCTGTAATAGCTTTACTTCCCCAAGCGGAATCGTCTGGACAACGTCTGGTACCTACACAGATACAATCCCAAATCCACTTGGCTGCGATAGTATTTTCACCATTAACCTAACTGTACTGAATAGTACAACCGGAAATATTGCTGAAATTGCCTGCGATAGTTATACCTCGCCGGGTGGAAATGTTTGGACAAATACGGGAACCTATTTCGATACCATTCCCAACTCTGTTGGATGCGATAGTATTATATCAATCGACCTGACAATTTTAAACAGTACCATAGATACGAATGTGCAGTACGTACAGGCTTGCGAATATTATGTTTCACCTGGCGGAAGTGTTTGGACCACCTCCGGAGCATACATCGATACCATTCCAAATTCTGTTGGCTGCGATAGTATTAATTCTTATTTCCTGACTGTCTTTAACAATACTTTAAGTACTATTTCTGAACTTGCCTGCGATAGTTTTATCTCTCCAACTGGAAATGTATGGACCACCACCGGAACTTATATTGATACGCTCCAAAATTTCAATGGATGTGATAGTATAATAACAATCAATTTGTCGGTTGGAAGTAACTCTGCCGGCACAATTTCAGAAATTGCCTGTGAAAGTTATACTTCGCCTGGTGGAAATACCTGGACACAAGCAGGTGTATATCAGGATACAATTACAAATACTTCAGGTTGCGACAGTGTTATTACCATACATTTAAGTATCGAATCTGTTGATACTTCCATAACTCAATTAACCAACACCCTTGTATCTAACGATACTGTATCGAGCTATCAGTGGTTGGATTGTGGTGCAAACTTTGCCGAAGTACCTGGAGCTACAAACCAGAGCTTTACTCCATTGAACAGTGGGTTTTATGCCGTAGAGCTTACAACAAATGCTTGTATTGATACCTCCACTTGTATCGAGGTTATTACCATTGGTATCCTATCAAATAATGCAGAGAACAATGAGATAAGATTATATCCGAATCCTGCCAGTTCACTAATTACCATTGAATATGAACCAACAGGCAGCAATGATTATGAGATCATTGATCTGTTGGGAAAATCAGTTATGAAAGGTATGATATTCAAAGGTATCAATGAGATTGATATTTCAGAATTGAAAGCGGATATTTATTTTATCAGGATAGATGGACATGTGCTCAAGATAAGTAAGATATAATATCTTAAGAAGATATTAAGCAAGAGTAAGCTGTATCGATAAAATCCTGAAAGGATTAAAGGTAGAAGCCCAGGATGCAATCCTGGGAAAAGGTCCGAAATAATAATGAGGGCTGAAAGCCCGATAAGTTTATAGTGATGGAATTGTTGCGTTTGATAGGTCGGCCTTTCAGGCCTCAAGCACATCACTATCTATTTTCCCAGGGTTTCGCTTTCCTTCACCCTGGGCTATTATAGTTTACCCTTTCAGGGTAGTGGGAATATGATTTTCACGAACCACCGATAAATCCTGAAAGGATTAAAGGTAGAAGCCCAGGATGCAATCCTGGGAAAAGGTTCATGACATTTTTGTCTATTTGATTCCCAAAAATCTACCTCCAAAAACCTGCTTTCAATTTTGAAATGTCCTACCCCTAAACTGCGATAATAAATGAAATTTCTTCACCCGAACATTTTAGCTGCTCCGTAAATATTTGTTATATTGAAATTTACGATTGTTTGCCCGTGTCTGTTTCTTTCTTTTATGTCTTAGGAAAGATAGCGATTATTTCCAAAAATGTCCTACTTATGTCCTACCTGTTTGTTTGGAAAGCACCCTTTCGTGCATGTATTTTAGTAAGAAAATTTGTGCCCTATGAACAGGAAACATTTCGATATACAAATTACTGGTTCGGTC
>CAYLZH010000036.1:0-24834 GCA_964388245.1 uncultured Bacteroidales bacterium | reverse complement strand
GAATAGTTTTGTGTTCTAAATCATTGGGTTCAAACAGCGAACTATTGAGATAAGGTATGTCTCCGAACTTCCTATTTACCAAATCGCTCCGTTCGTTTTCCTTAATGGCCAGAACCTGAAAAAAGAGTTTGTTCAGGGCATCAAAATCGGGGATTCGTTCAAAACTCAAGAATTTAAACGATTTGTCACCGGCATGATACTTTACCAACTGGCCTTCTAATAATTTCAGGAAGAGGACTCGGTTAATCCATGTAATGACTAATTCAAGCGCAACATTAAAATGTTGTTCTTCCTGATTTGTGCCATACTCACTGGCTTTAATTTGTGAGAGACAATCCTCGTATTTAAGAATTGTGATTGTGTTTTCAATTAACGAACCGGCATCCCGGTTGTTGTCTGCTTTACGCCCAATAAGTTTCTTGCTTCCGTCTTTTGTTTCCTGTAATCCGATTATATGCAGAAGTTCTGAATAAAATCGTTTATCCAGACTGTTGCTGTCATTTACAAACGGAAGTTTTAATAAGTTCTCGGGCGAAAAGAGTTTAAAAAGGGCAACAAGCTTTTTATCATCCAGTTTGTCATTTTGCCTGAAAATCTTTTCATAATCCCGAATGTCGAACCATGTAAACGATATTTCACTTTCCAACTCGTTTAAGAACGGTCCTGCAATTTGCTTATAGAAAAAATCGGTTTTTGATTCAGACAGCCTGCCTTCTTCGAAATCGGTGAATTGTTTAACCAGCGTATTGTTTTGGGCAAATAACCGGTCAAAGTCATTGGCATTAAATACAAACCATTCGTAAATGTTTGTAACAATCAGGTGTTTAACTTCCAGATTTTTATTTGTTATCCGCTCTCGTAAGAAATAAAGAATCAATTCCTGAACAGCCTTTGAATTGAGGTTGTCCCTTGTTGGCATTTCCGATTTGTTCGATGGCTTTTTAGTCTCGATAAGCACACCCACCGAAGAACCGGAATCTTTGCCGTTATGAATCACCAAATCCGTACGGCCTTTTGTATTAACATAATGGTCAGGCGAGTAGTAAGTATCTTTAAGAAAAGTACTGATTATGTTTTTATGAAATTCCTCCGATTCCGATTCATTAATCTGGTCGTAAAGGTTTAATATGTTTTTCTTGAATGTCTCAATCTGAGTTCGATTGGGCTTTACTTTTAAGAAAGCTTTATTAATGGATTTACGTATGCTGATAATATTCAAGTTCATAAAAATCAATCAAATCATATCAGTTTTAAGCCATTAAAAGTACGAAATTCAATCAGTATCCTATAGTGGCTTTGTAAAAAAAGCATTACGATGTAAAATCGGGACAAGCTATAATTTGTAGCGAAGGGAAGTTTACTGAATCAGCTAACAAACTTATACTTTGCGCATAAGCAATCAGAGTAATTATCCGCTATGTAATTTGAAGAGATTAAATGATGATGTATTTGGAAATCAGATAGATTGTAACTTTTTACTTGTTTTTCAATGTTTACTTTCAATACTATTGAATGATGATTTATTCAGAAATACATCAGCAATTTGATTTACTGACTCAGAAACTGGGATAAATTGATAATCAAGAAGCTCAACTATTCTATTGTTCGAATAGCTGCTTTGTGATACAGCCGAACGGGCAGACTCCCTGCTGATTCGTGGTTCGGTTTGTAACAGTTTAGACCTGAACCATTCGAGTGCAGCAGCAACTTTAAGCATCCCGGATGTAGCCAATATGGTTGGTGCTGTTACTTGCAGGGCATCGGCGATCATGCTGAGAACCTGTTTATAACTTATATTTTCTGAATTCAGACAAAAACGCCGGCCATATATTTCTTCATTCATCAGCTTAAGCATAATTGCAACAACATCCCGAACATCGACAAAACCAGAGCTTCCATTGGTGTAAAACTTCATTCCCTTATTTATTTCGCTGAACATCCTTTGGCTCCCCTTATGCCAGTTGCCCGGCCCTAAAATAATCGATGGATTAACAATAACTGCATTCAGGCCTTCGGCAATTCCCCTCCATACCTCCATTTCAGACATATATTTGCTAATCGAATAGCCTGACCTCCCTTTCGACGAATTCCACAATATATCTTCGTTCGACTCCATTCCTGATGGAACATTTCCAAATGAAGCAATTGAACTGACATGGCAAAATTTATCAATTCCCAGCTCAAGACATGAATTAATAAGATTAGCTGTTCCGTCTACATTGGCTTCAACCATCATCATATAATCCTTCTGATTAAAAGATACAAGTGCTGCACAATGATAAACTTCCTTAATTTCCTTCAAGTAATGAAAATAGGAGTATGTCACACACAAATCACCTTCAATCCAGGTAACTTTTTTAAGGAGTTCCGGATCGATACCATACCAACCACAAAGCTGGCTAAGAATCGACACATCGCTATTTTTTCTTTTCAGGACAGTAACATTTTTGTCCTTTTTAATAAGCTCAAGGATCAAATGTGAACCAACAAGGCCGGTGCCTCCCGTAATAAATATCATATTAATTGCTTTGGCTTAAAAGTAACTATTATTTTGTTTATCGGAATTGCCCATAATTTGGGTAATTTTGCAAGCCATTTTTTAATCGGTATGCTGAAAAGGATTCTTACACATCTTCTTGTTATCCTGTATTTTTATCCGGTGAGCCTTGCACAGGAGACTGAAATTTATGGCTTGTTGCCCGATTATGCAGGCAGCGAGTTTGTATTTGAAACCTTTGCCGATTATGTTAGTCACGAAACAATAAGCCTTGGAAAAGTTGTTGTATCAAACGACGGATCATTTTCACTTAAAATTCCTTTACAGAATACCATTACAATATTTGTAAAAGCTGGAGTTTACAAGGGCTTTCTTATTTTACAACCCGGGAAAAGATACAATATCCTGCTTCCAGACCGGGTTGAAAAATCCAAATCAGAAAAGCTTAATCCTTTTTTTTCCGAAATGAAGGTTTATTTATATCCTCAAAACAGTGATTCAACTGAGCTCAATTTTCGAAGAAGGCATGTTTCGAAGTATATCAACTCTTTTCTTAGCAGGAACATAAATTCCATAGCTGTTGGCAGAATAAACCGACACATAGTCGACAGTTTTATAATTTCTATTAATGAAAAGTTTCCGGTAGATCATTCCGATAAATTCTATCCCTATCTTCAGTATATGATTGGCCATCTGAAAAGCATAACCTACTTACGGTCGATGAATAATATTGCGAAACAGTTTTTTTTAGACCGGCCAATCCTGTATTCCAACGAAGATTATATGTTCTTATTTAATCAGGTATTCGACAGATTTTTTCATTCCTTTTCTCAAAGCAAATATGGTAAGGAAATACATGATATAATCGACAAAGAACGGGATCTTGGAGACATTAAAAATCAAATTGCTCAACATCCTTCATTTAACAACGACAGCTTGATAGAATTACTCATACTTAAAGGTTTGCACGATGGATACTATCGCGGCGATTACGACTTAAAATCGGTTGTACACCTGCTCGATACCATAAAAGAAAGCTCATCAATCGAAGAGCATACATTGATTGCTTCGAATATTATCAGCAAGATAACAAAACTGGCTCCTACATATCCGGCTCCAGATTTTGAGTTGCACGACAAGGATTCGACTTTAATTTCTCTTGAAAACTTCAAAGGGAAATATGTGTATCTCAATTTTTGTTCCTTTAAAAGTATTACCTGTCAGGAAGATTTTGAACTGTTGAATGAACTACACAGGCAATATAAAGATAAATTGGCTATTGTGTCGGTGTCGAGGGATGAAAATTCTGAGGAGTTTTTTCGTTTCATGAAAAAGAATAAATATGCATGGCACTGTCTAAGTGTTAACCGGCAACCGGAAATTATTAAAACCTATCAGGCAAAAGTAATTCCAAGCTATTACCTTATCGATCCCTACAATAAAATATTGCTTGCGCCTACACTGTCGCCTCGAAAAAATTTTGAAAATGAGTTTCACCGGATTTTAAATAGGAGGAATTAAAATGAAGTACCGATTAATTTTAATAAGCTTTTTTATGATGACCATGGCATGGCTTATGCCTGTAAATGCCCAATCGAAGTATGAAACATGCTACAGCAACGATAGTCTGATTATCTCAGGAAAATGGGTCAACTCAAATACTTTCGACCAGGAAAGCCCACTTGAGTTAAGACTAAAAATTGAAAATAGAGGCAAAAAACTGAAAGAGCTATCATTCGAAATTCTACTTTATATGGATAAGGTACTGAAAGAGAAATCTGAGAAAATCGAGATATCAATCAAACCAGGAAAAGTAAAACAGGGAAAGATTAACGGAGTACGATTTTTACCCACAATACTTACCAACGATGAGATATCAGGCAAACGGTTTTCATGGGAAATAAGTGTTGATAAACCGTCGTAATAATAAATTATTAGCGAATTGTTATTTTTATGATTTGAAAATCAGCAAAACTATTTGATATGAAGAGGTACATTTTATTCACAATTCTGATTGTAAGTTTTTCTCTTAATATTTTCTCACAAAATGATGTCAGGCAGGTAAAACACAAGGTTTATAAATCGTTGGACGAAGCATTGCTGAATCCGGAGAAAGTTTACAAATTGGATTTGAGTATTCAGGAAATAACCGAACTCCCGCCTGAAATTGGAAAACTGAAAAACCTTGAATACCTTAACCTTGAACAAAATAAGCTGACGATACTTCCTCCTGAAATAGGAAATTTATCGAACTTGAAAATCCTGAAGCTAAAACGTAACCAAAAGTTGCAACTACCTGACGAGTTGTGGCAACTCACCGGACTTCAGCAGTTGATAATCAGTAAAATTCAGTTAAAAGAACTACCTGCCGGTATTGGAAACCTAAGCGAACTTAAACACCTCGATGTATTTTGTAACCAATTGTCGACCTTTCCTCCGGAAATCAAAAACCTGAAAAAACTTGAATTTATTAATCTTGGCAATAACCGGAGCATTGTATTGCCTGAAGAATTTGCCGAATTAACAGCACTTAAGCGTTTGTTTATGGTAAATACCAAACTAACGAAATTGCCCGAAAAGTTTCATCAACTGAAAAACCTCGAGGAGCTGTCGATACGAAGTTGTAATTTTAGCGAGTTGCCCGAATCGCTTAACCATTTGCCAAAGCTCCGAAGCCTTGACCTGCAAAAAAACCAATTAGAAAACTGGCCTGATAAGAAACCTGATTTCCCTGCGCTTAAAATGTTAAGGATAGCAGAAAATCAGTTTGATGAAGAAACTATTGAAAGGATCAAAAAACAATTCGAAGGGGTTAATGTGATGGAGTAGCAGCTTGTTCAAAACTCTCTTCACTTATTTTCTCTCCATTCTGAAAGAGAACTTCTTTTATTTTTTCACCCTCAACCGACCAGTAGGTCCATTGGCCATCTGTTTCGCCGTTGTTATACGATCCGGTGTAGCGAATTTTTTCATTATTATACCAAACGGTTGATTTCCCATGGGGTATTCCGTTTTTAAAATTTCCTTCGCTCCACTTGTTCCCGTTTTCGTGCCAATAAGTCCATGTCCCATTGCGCTCCTTGCCTGCAAAGCTTCCTTCTTCCTGCTTTTCCCCATTCTCATAAAACCTGATGTGTTTTACAATTATTTGAGAATCACCTTCCATTTTGTAGTATTCAATTTTTGATGGTAATCCGTTTGGGTATGTCGATGCTATCTTTTCAATCAGTTCGCTCTGGCATGATGTGGCTAAAATCAAAATACCTATCATTAATAAAATCAGCTTATTCATGTTGTTTATATTTTTGCAACTTTTAAAAAGCAAAATAAAGTTATTTTTGAAGGAATCAATATGAATATTTATGAATAGATCTATCTTTTTTCATATCCCTGCCCTTGCATTTATTTTATTGATCAATGGACAACTTTTTTCTCAGTCATTAAATGGGAATTATAGTATAAATCCTGGTCCAACAGGCGATTACTCAAGTTTTTCGGCTGCAGTATCAGATTTAGTAAATAATGGAGTAAGCGGTCAGGTAAGTTTTCTTATTGAGCCGGGAACCTATACAGAGCAAATCAGCATACCTGCTATTGCCGGTGCTTCGGCTCAAAACACCATTAGTTTTGTTGGTAATGCAAATGATAGTTTATCGGTGGTGCTTAGCTTTGCTCAAACGGCTTTTGCCTCAAACTATGTAATCCGGCTCGATGGTGCGGACTATATTAATTTCTCAAAGATGACTATCCAGTCAACAGGATTTATTTACAACAGGGTAATAGTTCTCGAGAACCAGGCCGATTACAATTCCTTTTCAAATTGCCATATTATTGGCCAGCCCGCCACCGGTTACTATACCGATAATGCAGTAATTTATTCGGCCAATACTCGCGATCAACACAATTTGTTCAGTAACAACAGTATATTAAACGGATCATATGCCATGTACCTGTATTCAACCAATTACAACGATGAATACTATAATCAGATCATTTCAAATTACATTACCGGATTTTATGCTTACGGAATTAAAATGGAATATCAATATGGAGCTGAAGTCTCCGGAAATATCCTGATAAGTGCTGCTCAGTGCCACACATATCTGTATGGAATTTATCTTCGCTATGCTGATGGCCCATCCCGTATATCGGAGAATAAGATTGAAGTGCAAGGCTCCGATGATATGCGTGGCATAACAACACAGTATTGCAATGGTTCCTCATTGTATCCTGTTCTGATTGCTAATAATTTTGTAATGGAAACCGGATCGAGCTCCGATAAATCCTGGGGGATGTTTATTTACCACGGAATGCACCAGCATATCTTTCATAATTCGGTTTGGGTGTCGAGTGGAAGCGCTTCGGGAAGCCGGGCAATGTACTTTACAACATATGGTTCTTCATCAACCGGGAATAATCAGATCAAAAATAATATTGCAGTAAATACAGCCGGTGGGCCGGCTATCCATGTTTCTTATGGCTCGTTTTCCGATAATCAGATCAGTGAATGCGATTACAACAACTGGTACGCAACAGGTACCTATATCGGTAAGTATAAAGATATTGGCGAAACATCGTTGTCCGATTGGCAAACAGAAACAGGCTGGGATGCAAATTCATTCAATCTTGATCCCCTCTATGCAGGACCAAGCGATTTACACACCGGAAACATGGCTCTTAACGGAACAGGTACACCACTTTCCGAAGTAAGCATTGATATTGATAATGAACCACGAGACAGCATCGCACCTGATATCGGTGCCGATGAATTTGGATTGCCAGGCCCTTTAAATGGATCCTATGTTATTGATGTAAACGGAACAGGCGATTATCTTTCTTTTTCTGATGCAATCGGAAGTTTAGCGTTATTAGGCGTTGACGGACCGGTTGTATTTAATATTTTTCCCGGAACCTATCTCGAAAAACCTGATTTTCCTGAAATCACGGGTACTTCAAACAATAATACAATTACTTTTCAATCAACAAATGGCGACAGCCTTAGTGTTATCCTTACCAATAATTCTTCCACCTATTCCGAAAATTATACCCTAAAAATCGACGGGGCTGATCACATCAGGTTTAAAAACTTAAGCATTACTACTGATGTTGGCTGGAGTTATTGCCGTTTGGTTGAAATCGGGAACAATTCAACCCACCTCAGTTTTGAGAACTGTATTTTTCAGGGTATCGATTACAACAGCAACAGCACAAATTATTGCCTTGTATATTCTGATGGAGGAAATGATGATTTTTGTTCTTTTATCAATAACCATTTTGTTGGAGGAAGCAATAGCATTTATTTGAAGGGAAGTTCGCAGTTTTATCCTGAAGAAGGATTACAGATTATCGATAATGAGATTATTGATTTTTCGTATCGTGGAATTCTTATTCAATATGCTGAAAACGCACTGATTGAGGGGAACAATGTTATTTCAAATCTTTCAGCTGATACTTATAATTATGTTTATGGAATATATGCTTCGTTTTGCGATGGTTCAAATACAATCAGTAAGAACAATGTTCTAATTTACGGCTATAACAAAAACTACGGATTGTATCTAAACTATTGCGATGGACAGGCCGGATCGCCGTTTATAGCCGATAATAATATGATTTCGATTTCCGGCAGCTCAACCGGAACAGTGTATGGGATTCATTCATTTAGTGGAAATCATCAGCAAATTTATTTCAACTCGGTTTTGATTGCTTGTGGAAATTCAGGTTCGGCGGCATTTTATGTTTCGGCCTTATCAAACGGAACTTATAGCAATGTTGATGTCAGGAATAATATTTTCGCCAATAGCAATGGGGGTTACGCCTCATATATCAATAATTTGGCACTATCGGCAGGATATATAACTGCATCAGATTATAACAACTATTTTTATACCGGGGCCAATATGGCAAAGTTTGGTAATTTCGATGCCCCCGACCTTGCTACCTGGCAAATGATGAGCGGTTGGGGTACTAATTCAGTTGAAGGAAATCCGCTTTTTTATGCCGACACAAACCTTCATGTCCAATCAGGAAGTAGCGCTATGGCTGCCGGAGTATCTATTCCCGGATTCAGTTTTGACATTGATTTGGATAACCGGGATGCAATTTCTCCCTGCATAGGTGCCGATGAATTTATTGTTCCGGTTCCGTTGGTCGATACTCAGCTTGTTTTAGTTTCGCAGGGATGGAGTATTTTTTCAACTTATATCGATATTATTGAACCTCACCTTGATTCTATTTTTGCTCAGGTCATAGGAGATGTTATCATAATAAAGAATGGCAATGGGAATATTTTTTGGCCACAATTTGGTGTAAATAGTATTGGCAATATGGTTCTTGGCGAAGGTTATCAAATTAAAACTGTACAAGCGATTATTGTTCAGTTCGAAGGAAATACTGCAATTCCGGAAACCATAACTATTCCTGTGCCGGTTAACTGGAGTATTATAGGATACCTGCGCACTTCACAGGGACTTACTCCCGACATGCTGACAAGCCTGGGATATTTGGTTGTCATTGTTAAAGATGGTGATGGTTTAATTTATTGGCCACAATATGGCCTTAATCAGATTGGTAATATGATGCCGGGCAAAGGTTATCAGATAAAGTTATCAGGATCAGGAAATCTGATTTATCCTGCCAATTAGATAGAATGAGCGATTTATTAATTCGAAAAATCAGAAATGATCTTTCTCATAGATTTTCTATTTTTGCGCAAAATCAAAATTAAAGAATATGAAAAAATATTACGCATTATTCTCCCTGCTTCTTCTGATTGCTTTATCTTCTGAAATATTAGCACAATTTAGCATCAAGGCACAAATAAGAACCCGTGGCGAATGGCGCCGTGGTTACAAAACCCTGCCTGTTGAAAATTCGAATGCTTTATTATTGGTTGGTCAAAGAAGCCGTCTTATCCTCCATTACAAAAACGAAAAACTTGAAACACAACTTGCTTTACAAGATGCCAGGATTTGGGGCGAAAGCAAATGGAAAACCGATAATATTGATATGGGTTTGAAAGAAGGCTGGGCAAAGTACCAGTTTTGTGATCACTTTGGAATGAAGATCGGAAGACAGGTATTGGTTTTGGATGATGGTCGTTTATTTGCCAGCGGTAACTGGCGCACCTACGGACAGTCCATTGATGCAGCAATTCTTATTTTCGGGAACCCAAAAACCAAAGTACATATAGGATTGGCAGCCAATAATACCTCAAAAGCCGAAATATCAACTTTTCTTATTGATTATGAACTGGAATCAAAACCTCAGTATAAAAATTTCACCTACCTCTGGTTAAATCATATATTCGATGATAAGGGATCAAACGTATCCCTGATAGCTGTGCGCGATGGTTTTCAACGTGCCGATGAAATGATCGAAGAAGAATTGGTTACATATATCGACGAAATAAACTACCGGATTACAGCCGGATCCTATCTGAACTGGAAAAATAAGGTGTTTTCAGTCGAGGGAGCCTATTATCATCAGTTAGGACAATCGCGCAATGAGCTCGATATTAATGCAAATTTCTATTCAGCTAAAATAACATACCCTATTAGCAAAGGTTATTCTGTTGCCCTGGGCTATGATCATTACTCGGGTACCGATGTATCAGATGAATCGAGCGAAAAAGAAACTAACACGTTTAGCAACCTTTATGGCCCAGGACATAAATTCTTAGGTTATATGGATTATTTCTCGGTTGTTTCGAATATGCCAAACGGGATAAACGATATGTTTGCCAGCATAAAAGTTAAATTGCCGTGGAGCATAAATCTAATTCTCGATATCCATCAGTTTTCATTAGACAAAGAATTTATGATATATGAAAGTGAGACCGGCGACAATGTTCTTGCTGAACTGGATAAAAACCTTGGAACAGAATTCGACTTTACCTTAAAGAAAAAATTCGACGATCAATTAACGGTCTCCGCCGGATATTCTTTTATGCTTGCAACCGAAAGCATGGAAACAATTAAACTTGGAGCAGGAACGAAAAGCGATTTTCCTCAATTTGGATATATAATGTTTAATTTTACGCCTGAGTTTTTTAAGTCGAAATAAAAGCTGTTGAAAATCAAACTATTGCAAACCGGAATAAAATTATCTGATCATGAAAAAAGCCTTGTTTATTATCGCAATATTTAGCCTGATGTTTAGTAATCAGGTAACTGCACAATTCAACGAATCGAAACTTTTTAATGCCGGAATGGCAATGAGTTTATATGGAAGATATCATCATAGTTTCGAGTCAGGTACAATGACCGAGGAAATTTCCCGCCCTTTCTTCCTTCAGTATGAAACCGGTCTTGGCGATAATATCGATTTAGAAGAATACGGACAGTATATAACCATGGGCTTGTTTATTGGATATCAGAAACAAGCGTACAACAACATTATTAACCTTCCAAATGAAGTAAGTTATGAGGTATTTCGTGACTACCAGTATGTTTGGGGTGGAGTTGTTGGTTCGTTTCATGGTGTTGAACTGGCCAACAAATACTTCGATTTTACAATTCCGCCTGATAAATGGGATATATATCTGTCGCTAAAGGGAGGTCTGGTTATGGAGTTTTACCGGTCGAATTACCATACCGATCCAAAAGAAATGGAAGTTCAGTTGGGAAATATCGATGTAAAGAAGAATAACTCCTACATTTATCTTGCTCCGGTTATCGGTGCCAGGTATTACCTGATCGATCACTTATCCTTGTTTACCGAATTAGGGCGTGCAAATCTGTCGGCATTGAGTTTCGGGATCAGCGTAAAGATATAATGCCATTGGGAAATTCCATTTCCATAAACGACCAACTATGGCAATATAAAATTGGGATTAGCCTGATACCGGGTTTGGGGCCTGTAACTACCCGTAACATAGTTGCCCAACTAGGAAGTGTAGAGGCCCTGTTTAAAGAAAAGAAAAAGAACCTGATTAAGATTTCCGGTGTTGGCGAGTTATTGGCCAATAATATTGTGAATCAGAGTGTACTTTCCCGCGCCGAGGAAGAATTAAATTTCATTTGCAAGAATAAGCTCGAGTGCTTTTTTTTACTTGATAATAATTTTCCCTATCGACTTAAGCAATGTGCCGATACACCAATAGTTCTTTATTCGAAAGGAAATGTCGACCTGAACAGGCGAAAAATTATTTCGGTTGTTGGCACACGAAAAGCAAGCCAATATGGGATTAGCAATTGTGAAAACCTGATAGCCGGACTTGGAAAGCACCGCGATGATTTGATTGTAGTAAGCGGCCTGGCCTATGGTATCGATGTTTGTGCGCATAAGGCAGCACTTACAAACAATATCCCAACGGTTGCGGTCTTAGGACATGGGCTTGATATGCTGTATCCTTCGTTACATCGGTCTACAGCTAAAGAAATTATTGCAAATGGAGCACTTGTCAGTGATTTTCCATCTTTTTCGAAGCTTGATCCTAAAAATTTTGTCCGCCGAAACAGGATAATTGCAGGACTTGCCGATGCCACCGTTGTTGTTGAATCGGCACGAAAAGGCGGATCACTTGTAACAGCCGATATTGCCGGATCATATAACCGCGATGTGTTTGCCTTTCCTGGCAGGATCCAGGATAAATATTCGAAAGGTTGTCATTATTTGATTAAAACAAACCAGGCTGCCTTAATTGAAAGTTCAGAAGACATTGAATTTATGTTAAGCTGGGATATCGACCAAAACAAATCAGGAGC
The DNA here is from genome assembly GCA_964388245.1 of uncultured Bacteroidales bacterium. Classification (GTDB taxonomy): domain Bacteria; phylum Bacteroidota; class Bacteroidia; order Bacteroidales; family M50B96; genus JAIOYV01. The sequence goes on along the minus strand of CAYLZH010000036.1, from coordinate 12,630 downwards.
TATTCAGCAAAAATTATTTTCTAACCTAAATGCCGATGAACAGGAAATTGTTACTTTGCTACAGGAACATGGTGAACTGGCAATCGACATGCTTAGCATGAAAACGAAATTACCATCGAATAAGATTTCAGCGCTTTTACTTTCGCTCGAATTTGCAGGTTTTGTGAAACCACTTCCCGGAAAAATTTTTACTTTAGCCTGATAAAGTCAGCAGCTGGCAGCTCGATTTTAACAGAAAGTGGAAGTTGTCGACTGTTGAATAAATACCTATATTCATTATTGATTATTATGAACTTTTCGTTTGATCTTCAGAAAAAAGGCACAAACATAAAAACCGAACTGATTGCCGGAATTACTTCATTTGTCGCCACCATGTACATCATTATTGTAAATCCTGCTATTATCAGCGAGGGGGGCATGCAATACGAAGGAGTTTTAACTGCAACAATTCTTGTTTCTGCATTTTCGTCAATAATGATGGGGGTTTATGCCAAAAATCCAATTATTGTAGCACCGGGCATGGGGATAAACGCCTATTTTACACACTCCCTTTTGATAAACCTAAACATTGAGCCGGCAACTGCTCTTGGGGCCGTTTTTTGGAGTGGAATCATTTTTTGGGTATTGTCTGTGTTTAAAATAAGGACGGCAATATTAAAAGCCATTCCTTCATCTGTACGACTTGGTGGGGCTGCCGGAATAGGATTGTTTATAACACTGATCGGACTATTTAAAGCCGGATTTATTATTCCAACCGAATTTGGTGTAGGGATTGGGCCTTTAAATGCGATGACCCTCACTTTTGTTGCCGGACTGTTTATAGTTTCCTTTCTGACTATAAAAAAGATTAAGGGGGCATTGATGTTAAGTATTATTATTACAACCATTATTGCCTGGCCAATCGGTCGATGGTGGGGCGATGCTTCGGAGGTTAACTTTGGAGATCCAATTTTAATCATGGCCGGGGATATCGTATCGATGCCTGATTTTACTTATCTCTTTTCTTTAGATCTTGTTGCTTCCTTGAAACTGGCCATTCTTCCGGCTGCATTTGGGCTTTTATTTACTGATATGTTCGACAGTATCACAACCTTTGTCGGCATATCCGAAGCCAGTAACCTGAAAGATAAAGAGGGCGAACCACAACATATCCACAAATCGATGATTGCTGATGCTTTTGCAACAATTTTTAGCGGATTAACCGGGTCGAGCCCCGGCACAGCATATGTCGAGTCGGCAAGTGGAATACAGGCCGGTGGCCGGACTGGCCTGACTGCAGTTTTTGCCGGCCTCTTGTTTTTACCATTTTTATTTTTTGCGCCTTTGGCAAAGGTTGTTCCGGCAATTGCAACATCCCCTGTTTTAGTTATTGTGGGAGTTTATATGATGAAACCTGTTGCATCAATAAAATGGACAGATTTTGAACATGCAATACCGGCATTCTTAGCACTTGTATTGATTCCGCTTACCTATTCGATAACACAGGGAATTATATGGTCATTATTGATGTATAGTGCATTAAAAATATTAACAGGTAAATGGCGCGAACTTCCGGTAACATTGCTGATAATTGATGTTTTTGGTGTACTTTTAATTTATCTTGAACTGGCCGGATAAAAGCCTGCTATTCAGAAAGCATTTCATAAATAGCAGACGTTATACCTTTATTATCGAATCCACATTCGGCATGTAGTTCCTGCAGGCTTCCATGATCGATAAACCTGTCGGGGATTCCCAATCGTTTAATTTCTGCTGAATAATTATTATCGGTCATAAACTCAAGAACTGCTGATCCAAGCCCACCATTTATAGCACCGTCTTCCACTGTAATTATTTTATTGAATTTCTTAAAAACCGAATGTAAAAGGTTTTCGTCCAATGGCTTGACAAATCGCATATCGAAATGGGCAATCGATAGTTTTTCTTCCTCCAGCTTATGACAAATACGTAAAACACGGTTTCCTACAGGGCCTATGCTTAACACTGCCACCTGATGCCCGTCTTTCATCTTGCGTCCGGTACCCGGTATGATTTCTTCGAATGGAGTTCTCCACTCAATGGATAAACCATTTCCTCTTGGATATCTGATTACAAATGATCCCTGGTTTTCGAGTTGTGCTGTATACATCAGGTTTCTCAACTCTTTTTCGTCCATGGGAGACGAAACGGTAAGATTTGGGATTATGCGCATGTAAGCTAAATCGAACGCTCCATGATGTGTTGCTCCATCGGCACCAACAAGTCCGCCCCTGTCGAGACAAAAAACAATATTGAGCTTTTGGAGGGCTGCATCGTGTATAACCTGATCGTATGCACGTTGCATAAAAGTTGAATAAATATTACAAAAAGGTAGCAGGTCCTGTGATGCCAATCCGGCTGCAAAAGTAACTGCATGTTGTTCTGCAATACCTACATCAAAAGCCCGGTCGGGCATCTTCTCCATCATAATGTTTAATGAAGACCCACTTGGCATGGCAGGAGTTATTCCGACAATTTTATTATTCTTTTCAGCCAATTCAACCAGCGTATGGCCGAATACATCCTGATATCTTGGTGGTGTTTTTTTATTTCCAATGGATAAAAGTTCGCCCGTATTTTTATCGAATTTGCCTGGTGCATGAAATGTCGTTTGGTCCTGTTCAGCCTGCTTAAAACCTTTACCTTTTTTAGTAATTATGTGTAGTAATTTTGGCCCGGGGATATTTTTAAGGTCATGTAAAATTTTAGTCAGAAAGATTACATCGTGTCCATCGATTGGGCCAAAATACCTGAATTTCAGCGATTCAAACAGATTACTCTGTTTTAGAACAACTGACTTAAGGCCATTCTCGATTTTTTGTACCAGGGTTCTTGTATCGGGCCCTATTTTTGCCAGTTTCCCCAACACACGCCAAACCTCATCTTTCATTTTATTGTAGGTTTGCGAAGTGCGGATATCCAGCAAATAATCATTAAATGCACCGACATTCGGATCGATGGCCATATTGTTATCATTCAAAATAACAAGAAGGTTCGATTTGGCAATTCCGGCGTTGTTTAATCCCTCGAAGGCTAATCCACCTGTCATGCTGCCATCACCAATTACTGCGACAACCTGACGGTTTTTATCGCCCTTAAATTTCGATGCCATGGCCATTCCCAATGCAGCAGAAATGGAGGTTGAGGAATGACCTACCCCAAATGCATCGTATTCACTTTCTGAACGTTTTGGAAATCCACTAATGCCTTTATATTTCCGGTTTGTATTAAAAACATTGCGACGACCAGTCAGGATTTTATGCCCATATGCCTGATGGCCTACATCCCAAACCAGCAAATCGTAAGGGGTATCAAATACGTAATGTAAAGCAATGCTTAGTTCAACTACCCCCAGACTGGCTCCAAAATGACCAGGATTGCAACTTACTTCATCAATAATAAAATGTCTTAATTCTTTGGCTAACTGAAGGAGTTCCTCGTCCTTTAGCTTTCGCAAATCTTCAGGCGAATCAATTTTGTCGAGTAATTTCGAAGTTATGTTTTGCATAGTTTAGCAAGCATCCTGTTATGCAAAGATAATAAATCGGCACTTGTTTGTTTAAATACCTGCAAATGCTTTAATAATTGTGCCTGATATGTTAAAAGAGTTTAATATTTTAATTTGATAAAGAAATAGTAGCTGATACCAGGCGACATAAAAAACATGAATCTCTGATATGCATATTTTTATTGATCAGTTAAAGTTTTCTTTACCCTTTCAAGATTCTTCTCAAAAACCTGCAAATTGAGATGATTACCACCTTTGCCCAATCCAACAGCTATTTCATAATTCTCGATAGCAAGTTTGATTTTTCCAATTTTTTCGTAAGCCTCGCCCAGGCTGTCATAAACATTTGCCGACAAAGGAAATCGCCTTACGTTTTCTGTAAATACCTCAATAGCTTTATTAACCTTATTCTGATTGAGGTAAGTATACCCCAAAGTATTAAGTACCCGTTCGGGTGTTTTGATTTCATAACCCATTTGTTCAGATAAATTATTGTAGTGCTTATCGATGGCAGTAAGGCCTTTTTTCATGATTGCATCGGGTAATTGCCATTCAGAAAAAATGGCCTGCAAGCCATAATATGTGCTAAGATAAGGGATGCTGGTATGATTTTCCTCCTTCAGAAATCGGTAATGGAAGGATAAATTCCTGGGATTCTTTTCATTGATTAAAGCAACAAATTCATCGATGGTGGAAAAATAATTAGGTTCATTGCCTAATGTCATGAAAAAAACTTTGTGATCTCTAAACTTTTTGGGCAATTCGTTAATAGCAGTGTTAAGCATTACATTTTCATCCCACATAAGAAATGGGCTTATGGCAATGTATGAATTGAAAACATCGGTATGCTCCAAAAGCGAGTATGTGGCAAAAGTACCTCCAAAAGAATGACCAACAAGAACACGATACGAACTTGCTTTATATGTATTGTCGATATAAGGGATCAACTCTTTATTAAGGAATTGGTGAAATAATTCTGCACCTCCCGATGTCGGTACCTGTTCGATATGCGTAGGAGAAAAATCTCTTGTTCGATCTACATTGATTATTGCAACCACAAGAGATGAGGGTATATATCCACGCGATGATAAAAAATTAACTGCACCACAAACATGCTTGAAATTTTCGTTTCCATCAAGTACATAGATTACAGGAAATTTCTTTTCTACACGCTGATAATCATCCGGAAGATAAACCAACATACTCCTTCCTTCATTCAGGATTTTGGATTGCAGACTGAATTTTTCACCAAGACTGATTATTTTGTCGCTATTTTGAGCATAACCCGGCAATCCTTGAAGTAGAACAAGCAGTAAAATCAGCATGAATAATATTCCGGTGTTTAATATTTTAGACTTCATTTCTATCTATTTTTTGTGCATTTGACATTATCGATTTTTTCTGAAGAACAGCTCTTTTTTCGATGGCACATAATTCATATTAAATGAAATTCATGATGCATACACAAACCTACAAATTTTTTTATGTAAATAAATACTGTATTACAAATCGCATGAATAATGATACTTTTTACTTTTGTATGATTAATCAAAATCATATATTGTGGGAAAACGAATCGAAACCATTCGAAATGAAATTAAAGAAATTAAGGCAAACATAAGCTATGGATTATCATATCGTAAAGGCCACAGCTTATATTTAAACGGGCAAAGCCTGCTTTTGTCACGGTCGGATGATCTGTTTGAAATTTCAATATATGATGAATTTGATGATTATAAAGTTTCGTTAAACCTGCACGATGGCCTACAATTCCAATGTACATGTAAAAGCAAAATGATATGTCATCATATTGTATCAGCTTTGATGCTGTCGCACGAGGTAATTTCACGTGAACAGGAAAAACCAGATCGACCCGGAATGCAGTATACGCGAAAGGGGATGATTGAACGGGTCCTGTCAGAGAGACATGACAAAGCCGGGAAGGCCAATTACGAAATCAATTTTGCCGACAATATTCATGGTGAACATATTTTGTTCAATGAGGTCAGACAAAAATACAGGATAACCTTTCGTGATTTCGAAAAACAACAAGGGTACTGCACCTGCCCCGATTTTCAAACCAACAAACTTGGCACCTGCAAGCATTTAATGTTTGCCTTTTCACATATCCAACAAACCCCTGACCTTCTGAAGAATAAAAACACGAGTTATCCTTTTGTTGAGATTTTCTTAGATCCGAAATACGATTATCAGGTGGCCTGGTACTATCCGGGAAGGATAGGTAACCCGGATATTTCGTCTTTGCTGTTTGAGCATTTTGGAAAATCGATGCGGCTTCCTGATGAAAATATCATAAACTTCCTGTCATTCCTAAAAAAAGCTGAGCAATTTAAGCAGATACTAATACGTCCCGAAGTTTTAAGAAAGGTAGAGAAAATCTACGGTCAGGATATGCTGCATCAAATCAGTAAATCAGTTAAACTTGATTATTCTTTACTCAACACAGATCTTTTTCCTTATCAGAAAAAAGGGATCGAATTTGCTACATTCAAGGAAGGTGCAATAATAGCCGACGAAATGGGCCTGGGCAAAACTCTTCAGGCAATAGGAACGGCAATTATGAAAAAGGAACTGTTCGGATTTACCCGATGTCTGATTATCTGTCCGGCATCGCTTAAAGAGCAATGGAAGAAAGAGATTGAAAAATTCACTGGAGAGAAGGCCGTAATTGCCGAGGGATATCCTGAGCAAAGAGAAGAAATATACCTTGCGAAAAGCCCATTTTTTTACATTGTAAATTATGAGCTGGTAATTCGCGACAGGTCGGTAATTAACAATAATCCCCCCGATTTTATAATACTTGACGAGGCGCAACGAATAAAAAACTATCAAACTCTTACAGCCAATGCAATAAAATCGATACATAAAAAACATAGTCTGGTAATTACCGGGACACCAATCGAAAACAGGCTCACCGATCTGTACTCTATTGTGGCATTTATCGATCCTGAGTTTTTATCACCCTTATGGGAATTTTCGTATCAGCATTACTATTTCGATGCACGATCGAAAAACAAGATTATGGGCTATTTCGATCTCGAAAAGCTTAAAAAGCGAATCTCGAAAATCCTGATCAGAAGGGAAAAATCGCAGGTTTTGGATGAAATCCCAAATGTTTCTCAAATTGATGTTCCAGTGTCGATGCATCATGAGCAACAATATTTGCACTCAGGCTTTGCCAGAGGTGTGGCCCGAATACTAGCAAAGAAATTTAAAACAGCTTTCGACTGGCAGCAATTAATGCTTCTGCTTACAAAAATGAGAATGGTGTGCGACTCAACCTACCTCATTGACCTTGAGAGCAACCATTCGCCAAAACTTGCTGAATTAAAGCACATTTTATTCGAGAAACTGAATATCAGCGAATCAGGAAAGAAAATTATTATTTTCTCAGAATGGAAGAGAATGAACGGTATTATCGCAAAAATGCTTCGCGATCATGGAATTGTTTATGCTGAATTAAATGGTAGTATTCCTGTAAAAAAGCGTGGCAAGCTAATCGAAGAATTCGAACAGAATCCGAATTGCAAAGTTTTCCTTTCCACCGAAGCAGGAGGCACCGGTCTGAATTTGCAAGTTGCCGATACAGTAATAAATTTTGAACTTCCATGGAACCCGGCCAAAAAAAATCAGCGAATTGGGCGAATCGACAGGATTGGGCAATTAAAGAAAAAACTTACAGTCATTAATCTGATCACACGCGATTCGATAGAAATGAAAATTGCTGCCGGCTTAGGTCTAAAGCAAAACTTGTTTGAAGGAGTTCTAAGCAGCGAGGTCGAAATGGATCAGGTAAATTTCGACCAACAAGGCAAAGCACAATTCCTGACGGAATTAGAGAATGCAATTACTGGATTTACTGAAATTCAGAAATCAGAAGAAACGGTTATTGAAAAAGAAACAACCGCAGAAGAAGTTCAGATTGATGAACTTGTTCGTGAGGAACAAATAGAAGAACCACTTACCCAAAAGAGAGAGCAACCTGACGTAACTGATGAATTGAAAGAGGTGGATGCAAAGCCCCAGGAAGCACCAATCTCATCGCCTGAACATATCGAGCAGGTTATGAATCAGGGAATGGGATTTTTAAGCGGATTGTTTAAAATGGCAACCGGAAAAGATCTGATTGGCGATGAACAATCAGTAAAAGTAGACAAAGAGACCAATGAAGTTACCTTTAAATTTAAGATTCCAACCTTGTAGTAGTTTTTTCCAATAGCCCCGTCCTTTAGGACTGGAAATACTGATGATAAATCATTCAGAAATATTCCCAGCACCTCAAAATGAGATTTAGCCCAAATTATTTGGAAACAGTATAAATTTGTTTGAATCAGAAATAGTTAAGCAGTTTTTTATACATTTACACATCTAAATATATATATGATTATGAAACGGCTTAATCCTTTTGTTTTAATGATAGCACCATTTATTGTATTCGTAATTTGGGGCTTTCAGCAAAATCGTCATCGTCATCGATGGGGTCAACAACATGTAGTTGAGAGAAACATCAAAAACACAGATCTTCCGTACGGTTACAATACCCTGTTTGCTGCAAGCGGAGAGTGTTTAATGTGTCATGAAAATATAAGTGACAGCCAGGGAAACAATGTTGGAATATTGGGCGACTGGCGTTCGACTATGATGGCCAACTCTGCGAAAGATCCTTTGTGGCAGGCAAAAGTAAGTCATGAGGTGTTGGTAAATCCCGGACTTCAATCTGCAATTGAAGATAAATGTACCCGATGCCATGCTCCTGCAGCAAATTACGATGCCCACCATAATGGAGGAATATACAGTTTATCGGATATGGATACAAGTTCAATGGGACTCGACGGTATTAATTGTAGTGTTTGTCATCAAATTAAACCTGAATCGATGGGAAATTTCTCCGGTGATTTTCTGATTGGAGAGCAACATAATTTCTGGGGACCTTACGAGAATCCTTTTTACAATCCAATGTTTAATCATACCGGATATACTGCAAGTTATAGTTCTCATATAAAGAAATCAGAATTATGTGCTTCATGCCATACATTAATTACTCATTCTGTAGATTACTCAGGAACACCTACCGGCAATTCATTTGTAGAACAATCAATATATCAGGAGTGGTTAAACTCATCATACCCTTCGAATGGTTCGGATTGCCAAAGCTGCCATATGCCCGAAGTAAGCGATCCTGTTGTTATCTCCGCCATGCCTCCCTGGTTTAATGACACCCGATCTCCTTTCGGATTGCATCACTTTGTTGGTGCCAATGTATTCATGCTACAATTATTGAAGGATAACTCTGCACCGTTAGGAATAACTGCTACCCAGGAGCAGCTTGATAGTACAATATCAAGAACTCAACACCTCATACAAAATTTCAGCATTTCAATGCAAGTCGAAGAGGTTAACCGTACAGTCGATAGTTTATTTATTGATGTTGACCTGAAAAATATTACCGGACACAAGTTCCCAACAGGATTTCCAAGCCGAAGGGCATTTCTCGAACTTATTGTATCAACAATGGCCGGTGATACAGTCTTTCACAGTGGCAAGTTTGATGAGGATTTTAATTTATTGGATGAAAATACCGGATTCGAACCGCATTATAATATTATTAATTCCGAATCACAGGTGCAGATTTACGAAATGGTGATGGCCGATTTTCAGGGGAATCAGACTACTGTACTTTTATATGCCGATTCATTGCTCAAAGATAACCGATTGGTACCTAATGGATTCTCGATCTACCATAATAGTTACGATACAGTAAAGATTGTTGGTGAAGCAAACAATGATCCTGATTATAATTTCGAAAATGGCATTGAAGGAAGTGGGGGTGATATTGTTCATTTTCATATCCCGACTTTTAATAATATAAATGATCTTAAGATTTCAGTAAATCTCCATTATCAAACGGTGAATGACAAGTGGTTAGCTGATATGTTTAGCTTTTCATCAACCCGTATTGATACCTTTAAGCATATGTACCAGAGTGCTGACCGAACTCCGGTATTAGTTGCCGAAGCATCATTAACCAGTAGTATTGAAGGTATAGAGGAAAATTTCGGGAATTCCGAACTATTGATCTTCCCAAATCCGGCAAGCGAATATCTTTCAATAAATTGCAAAAGTCCTATCGTTCAGATAAACTGGTACAATAGTGAAGGTAAACTTATCCATTCCGCATCAACACCTGAAAGATATGGGAACCAATATAAAATTCCGGTTCAATCCAGCGGACTGTTTTATATCGAAGTTAGCACGAAGGATGACAAATTTCTACATAAAGTAGTATTGATGTAATAAATCAATGGCGTGTTGTTGCGGTTGTCTGTTCTCATTTTTACTCTTCAGGTATTGAATTGAATTTTGCTTTTACTACATCGAACGATAATTTCTTTTTGCGGTCGATGTCAACAATGCCCCAATATTCTTCGTTGGCCGTACCATCATAAGGAACTGCACTGCTATTGGGTGCCCATCCACCTGGATCCTGTGAGTTAAAGTCGCCGGCTTTCCACCATTCATCTACAAAAGCAAAAATAGCAACACCTGAACAAATATTAGAATGCCTGAAAATATCATCCAGGATATTCTTTGTAGCATCGGCCTGGGCTTTTTCGTTTACACCTTTCTCATAGCCATGGTTCGATACTGTCATATAACTATCGGCACCGGCTTCCGACAAGTACATAGGTTTTGTACTAATTGCACTCCATTCTTTAAAAATACCTTCCGGATTGTCCCAGCGATAAACATTTATTCCCCAAATATCGATCTCAGAACATGAAGATAAAGCAAGGGAGTCGGGTAATTCGCCATGAGCAGAAGCCACAGGATGATGGGGATCGATTTCATGGATTAATTGAGCAGCATTATTTAAGGCTGAATACCAATTCTTAATATCTCCATTAAACCATTCGGGATGGTAATTAAATTCGTTACCGAGTTCCCAAAGCAATATTGCTTCATGATTTTTGAATTTTCTTATATAATTGATAAAAGATCCTGATAAGATATCGAATTTTCCTTCCTGATTATATCCGATACTGATGATAATTTTAATCCCTGCCTCATGTATCCGGTCGAGGATTACCCTGTCGGGTATTGGAGAATATACCCTGATTGTATTGATCCCGGCCTCATTCATTAATTTAAGGTCGTGGCCTAATGAGCTAAAATCTTCGGTGTTTTTGCCCTTAGGTACAGGTTTATAGCAAATACCCTTAATAATGTACTGTTTTTCATTTACCAACAACTGTCTGCCCGAGATAGTCACTTTCTCTGCTTTTACAGGTACCAGGATTAGGGTGAATAGTAAACTCATAAAAATGTGGAGGAGTGGCTTTATCATGTCTATTTTATTTTTATTTAACCAACAACAAAAATATCTTAAATTTAATACTTTCGAAGAAGAGATTCTGAATAATTCTTGAAAGAAAACTCCGATTAACAAATTCTAATAGTACAAAACTTCAAACTCGAAACAGTTTAGTTCGATGATTTTGGGATTTGGCTTGTTATTAAATTTTAGTTCAGAATTTTGTAATTTATGAAACGTGGGAGTTTTCTTCCTTTTTTCTAAATAAATTGAAGCCTTAGTTCAGGATACTTGGTCATCAAATAGTATATTATCTCTAATTAATATAATTTTGGCGCAGTTTTATAAAAGAAGTTTTAATGAAAATAACGAATGTAATGATTACCGGCACGGGCAGTTTTGTGCCGGAAAATATAGTAACAAACAAAGATTTTGCTACAAACGAATTTTACGATTTTGATGGGAAGGCCTACGAAGCTGATCACGAGGAAATATCCGAAAAGTTCAGGGCAATTACAGGAATTGTAGAACGGCGCTATATTGATGATAATTTGGTTGCATCAGACATTGGAACAATCTCAGCAAAATTAGCTATAGAAGATTCAGGTATCGATCCTGAAACTCTTGATCAGATAATTGTAGCCCATAATTTTGGTGATGTTCAAAAAGGAACAATACAAACCGACAATGTACCAAGTCTTGCATCACGGATAAAACATTCACTTGGAATAGAGAATCCCTACTGTGTAGCATATGATGTTTTGTTTGGTTGTCCCGGATGGGTACAGGGAATAATCCAGGCAAATGCCTTTATCCGGGCCGGAATGGCAAAAAGGTGTCTGGTTGTAGCCACCGAAACTTTATCGCGTGTTTTGGATTTGCACGACCGCGATTCAATGATTTATGCTGATGGAGCCGGAGCATGTATAGTTGAAGCAGTTGAGGGAGATAAGAAAGAGGGTATTGTTGGGATGGAATCTGCATCGTTTACAAAAGATGAAACATATTTTTTGTTTATGGGAAAAAGCAACATAGAGGATTCAGATCCCCGTGTCAGATACATAAAGATGTATGGCCGGAAGATTTACGAATTTGCTCTTACTCATGTTCCTGTAGCTATAAAATCCTGCCTTGAAAAAGCCGGTTCCAATATACACGATGTGAAAAAGATTTTTATCCATCAGGCAAATGAAAAGATGGATTTTGAAATTATCAAACGATTGTACCGACTGTACAAGGTTCGGAGGATTCCTGAAAATATTATGCCGATGAGCATACATAAACTGGGCAATAGTTCAGTAGCAACTGTGCCAACTCTGTTCGACCGTATCCGCAGAGGTACCTGCCATCAAAAGCATGAAATTCAAAAAGGCGACATGATCATACTTACATCAGTTGGCGCCGGGATGAATATAAATGCAATTGCTTACAGGTATTAATTTATTGCCCTTATATTTTTGGGCAGTTTTTTTTAGTTTGATTTTTTACTCCATTCCTTATTGGAATAATATTCAGATATCCTGATTTTCTAATTTCGGTTTGATACAATGCCGATGATCGTTGTTTAATTTTTGAAACTGTATTGACTTGCCTGAGAGAATCAGCATGACTGAATTGGTGAAAGGATTTACGATCAATTAATCATTAGAAATTTCCGATAAATGTTTTCACCTGAAAGTTAATGCAGGATTGAAAGTTAGCCATTTGTACCAAAAGAAAAAGGCCCGCTGTCGGGCGACAGTCGGACCTTTATCATTACTAATCAACTAAC
>CAYLZH010000035.1:0-25098 GCA_964388245.1 uncultured Bacteroidales bacterium | reverse complement strand
ACATTCCTTCTCCAAGCGGACAACCTTCCACCACAAAACCCATTTTATGAAAAATTTAATTTCAAAAGAAACCGAAACAAGGTAACAAGTTTACTGAAAAGTTCAAGCTGGATTTTGATTACCACAAGTTGGAGAAAGAGTTGCTGGAATGTCTCCATGAGGCCGTTGCCCCAATACTCCAGGATGCCATTGAAGACCTTTTGCACGACCCGGTTTTCATCAACTTGATAAAGGCACTTGCCGGTAAGAGTTGCTTCAAGCTCAAAGAATACCGTTTGCTTTAAGTAACGATCCTGGAGGGTATCCCCATTTTGGTGAGTTCCCCTTATTTTGTGCGGGGGGTGGCAACAAACGTGGGCGTAAGAAAAAGGGCCTAAAGAAAAGCAACGAACAGTACTGCCATTTTGGGCTGTCGGCCATCGGCTTTGTGGGTCATTACAGCCAGAGGTTGGCCAGTGACCTTGTGCAGATGTCGTTGTTGTGCCCTTCGCTCGATTGTTGCCAGAAGATAATGTCCCAACGGGGGATACATGTTGACGTGAAGACCATAAGGCGCCTGTGCCGTGATTTTGCGGATATCGGCATTTCAAACAGGGGGGCCATATCGGTTTCGGGACAGGAAAATATCAAGGGGAGAACCTTGGTTGTGGGCATTTATGGCGGCAGGATAAGGGAACGTAGAGTGAAAAGGGGGAAGAAAAAATCAGGTGGCAAGCGACAGGGCTTCCACACGGATTGGAAGGAAACAAAGCTTTTCACCATCTACCTTTTGGACCAGCAGGGGTAGGTCGACAAAAGCTTCGCACCATTCCATGATGCCACGATGCAAGGGAAAGACGCAGTTATCGACATCATCCGTTCATACCTCGATATGCTGGACATTGGATCATTGGCAAAACTTGTTTTTGTTGGTGACGGTGCACCCTGGATATGGTCGAAGTCCGAAGATTTAATACCGGAACTGCCTCTGCAAAATGTCGAAGTATACCAAGTGTTAGATTACACCCATGCCAAACAAGCATTGGCTGAGATACGTGAGCATTTGCCCAAAGAATTCAAAGAAAACAAAAAACTTTGGGATGTTTGGACCAACCCCTTATGGGATGGGGATTTGGATGGGTTACAAAACTTAATAGACTATCAAACAAAAGGCAAAAAAAGAGATCGTGCCATGAAAAAGTTCAATTATTATTTCAGGAAAAACCAAAAGAGGATGCAATATAACCAGTTTAAGCAACAAAATGTCCCATGTAGCAGTGGCTGCGTAGAAAGTGCGATAAGGGGGGTGATCAACATGAGGCTATAAGCACCAGGGTCTTTTTGGTTGAACGAAATGGCTGAACGGTTCCTGTTCCTTCATGCTCAACTAATTTCAGGCAGGTGGCCTGTTTTTATCAAGAATATGCGAAAGCTAATCCTTGAAACCATTAATGAAATTGATATGAAAACAACAATCAATGTCAGGATTACGATAGAGTTCACAATGCAGCATAAGTTTCACAATTTGGGAATGCACCCCATTACTAACTTAAAAATAGAGTCAACCATTTTCAGGACGCTTCAGTAAGGGTATCTCTGTTTTCGTTTGTCATTATGATAAGAAGTATAAAAATGAACAAACACGAAATCGAAATAAACTGTATTATCCTGAAATGGCTTGAAAACGAAGCCTCAGATGATGAACTACGACAAATTCACTATTGGCTCGACCAACATCCTGATAACGACAAGAAACTTGAAAAGCTGAAAGAAATATATAATTCGACCGGGCTCAGTGTTGAAAATGATGTGGAAGCTTCCGCGGCATACACCGATGTGTATAAACGCTTAAATTTATCAAAAGAAAATAGCTCTGGGAAGTATAGAATTATTATACGGTGGTCCATCAGGGCAGCAGCGATATTTCTTCTTTTTATAGTTATTGGGCTGTTGATAAAAAAACCGGAGTCCCTGATTGTATACTCAAATCCAACGATCCATAAGCTTTCTGACACACTACCTGATGGATCGCTAATATTACTGAATCAATTCGCAAAAGTTGTTGTGGACAAAAATTTCAACCGGGAATCAAGAAAGGTAAAAATGTATGGCGAAGTGTTTTTCGATATCGTTCAGGATAAATCAAAGCCATTTATAGTTGATATCAATGGCCTGTTTGTAAAAGTAACAGGCACACGATTTAATATCCGAAACGATAGTATAAAAAATACCACCGGCGTTTATGTTGAATCAGGAAAGGTCCAATTCTACAATTCAGAGAATGTTGTTAACGAAAGCAGTTTTAAGATTGACATTTTGCCAGGCGAACTGGCCCTGTGCAGAAACAATGAAGTAACCAAACAAACTCAACAGGACCTTAATTATCTGGCCTGGCAAACAAACATATTAATCTTTAAGCAGACACCTATGTCCGAGTTGATTAAAACACTCGAGAACCATTTTCGAATTAAAATAAATGTTGCCCTGACAAATCACGACAAATATCTTGTAAGCGCTCGTTTTAAGCAACTTGACGCACGCGAGATTGTTCGAAAAATCAATCGAAAACTTAATCAGAAATATAAAATTGACCTGAACACAATAACAATAGTCGATACAACTGAACTAAGCAACTAAATTATTTGACTTTTTTTAGATAACAGATGTGTAATAATAAATATCGAGAATCAATGAAAAAGACTAAAACAATAAAAATCATAATCATGAGAAATCTCCTTTTACTTCTTTTAACTATTATCCCGGCAAGCGTTCTTATCTCACAGGAAATAGGCCTTCAGGCGCAGTTGCATTATGCCACTTTTTATTCTCCCGACGACGGTCCTTATATCGAAACTTATATCAGTATTTTTGGGAGTTCGGTGATTTTTAAAAAGAACGAAAACAACAATCTGCAGGCATCTGTATCGGTAACTCTTCTATTTAAAAAGGATGACGAATTATATGATTTCAGAAAATTTAACCTCCTGTCGCCCGAATTGCCTCATGATAGTTTACAACGTCCGAATTTTATCGATGTCCAGCGAATTCCATTGCCGGCCGGTGCTTATAGCTTTGAGATAATATTGAAAGATAAAAATACCGAAGCCGAACCCTATAAACTTTCCACAGGACTGGAAATTATATACGATCAAAAAAAGATCAACATGTCAGGTATTCAGTTGATTGAAAATTATAATCCGACAGAAACGATCAATATTTTGTCGAAGAATGGCTACGACCTGGTTCCATATATTTCGAATTTCTATCCTGAAAATTCAGACGAGTTGGTTTTTTATATCGAGATCTATAATGTTGATCAGGTATTGCCGGATAACGAAGATTTTCTGATTCGCTACTATATTGAATCGTATGAGACATCGAAAATGATGCACCAATATTCGTCGTTTAAACGCGAAAAATCTAAGGATGTGGCAATTTTATTAGGTAAATTTAATATTGAGGAATTGCCGTCAGGAAATTTCAACCTGGTAGTTGAAGTTCGCAACCGAAAGAATGAACTATTGAAAGACAAACGGCTATTCTTCCAAAGAAGTAATCCTGAGGTACTCTTTGCCATGGACGACCTTGCAGCCATCGATGTTCAATCGTCCTTTGCAGGTACAATTACCAATATCGACACCCTGCGGGATTATATCAAATGCCTCTATCCAATTTCAAATATTAGCGAAAGGCGTTTTGCCGATAATGTTTTGAAGAATCCTGACCGGGAAAAAATGCAGCAATATTTTGTGAATTTCTGGACAGGGCGCAATCAGATTCAACCTGAACAGGAATGGAAAAAGTATAAAAAACATGTCGACATGGTAAACCGAAGCTTCACGACTCAGATTAAAAAAGGTTATGAAACCGATCGTGGAAGGATTTATCTGCAATATGGGACACCAAACAGCATTCGCGAAGAGAAGCATTGCGGAAAATATTATCCATTTGAAATCTGGCAATTTTATGAGCTTGACGGCCAGATGAACCGGAAGTTTCTTTTTTATAATCCTGATATAGTTGGCGAAGACTTTCGTTTATTGCACAGCAATGTAAAGGGCGAATATCTCAATGACAAATGGATTTCAGCACTTAGTTCATTCGAAGAATCTTTCAGGCAAATTGTAAGCAGCGATCTGGAAAACGACACCGAAGTCAGAATTGACAGGAATTGGGGGTGTGATGCATTAGAGATATGGCAAAATCCATAATGCAAAATACATACTGATTTTCATTTTAATTTCCTTAGCACAAAATGGTTTATGACACAGCGGGCAATGTTCAATCAATACATTATTTTTGCACACAAATTGATTAATACATAAAGCATGGCAGCCATAATTTTCTATTTTGCTTATTCAATAATCTGGCTTGTTGCACTATTGCCAATGCCTGTCCTGTATTTAATATCCGACCTTATTTATCTTCTGATTTATTACCTGGTTGGCTATCGGAAAAAAGTAGTTCTCGAAAACCTGAAACGTTCTTTCCCTTCGAAGCCGGATAATGAACTAAAGCAAATCAGAAAAAAGTTTTACAGGCATTTTGCCGATATTATTGTTGAAATTGCAGCACAGCTTCATTTTTCAGAAGAAGAAATTATTAAACGCTGTACACTTAAAAATCCTGAAGTACTCGACCGGCTATACGAATCGAATAAAAGTGTGACTGCTGTTTTTGGCCATTACGGAAACTGGGAGTGGACAAGTGGCCTTGCTTTGCAAACCAGCTACAACTGTCTTGCCATTTATAAGCCTTTAAGCAATAAATCATTCGATAATTTTATGGTGAAGACAAGGCAACAATTCGGTGTTAAAGTTGTTCCGATGGGTAAAATTTACCGTACACTTTCTGAAGCAAAAAATGCCAATCGACAAACACTAACTTATTTTATTGCCGACCAATCGCCCATGAAACGCGACATTAAACTCTGGATCGATTTTCTCAATCAAAAAACAGGCGTTTTCCTGGGAGCTGATAAAATCTCGAAAAAATTAAATAATGCAATTGTTTATTTCAAAACCAACAAATTAAAGCGGGGATATTACGAAATCGAAGTCATTCTTCTTTACGAGGATTTAACTCAGGTTGCTGAAAATGAACTTATCCTAAGACATATGAATTTACTTGAGCAAATGATTGTAGAAAAACCTGAAAACTGGTTGTGGACGCACCGACGCTGGAAACACCAGCCTTCATCTTAATTGCAATATCCAAACAGGATACATGTATCAGAACAACCACCTTATTGTTTTTTTACTTTCTTTGCATATGGAAAAGGCAAATACATGGAATCAATCTTAGCTCCAATTCAAAAAGAGGTACTTAAGGCGGAACTTACAGCTGAAAATTTTGTTCGAAAAACAAACAATACCTCAAATGAGATTTATTCATTTACCTATCATGATTCGCCAAACCTGATGAAAGAAGTTGGCCGGTTACGCGAAATAACGTTCAGGCTGGCTGGTGGTGGCACCGGCAAGGAAATTGATATCGATTATTACGATACCAAAGAAAATCCATATAAACAACTCATTGTCTGGAATCCCGAAAAAGAAGATATAATTGGTGGATATCGTTATTTCAACTGCGAAAAATCCAATTGTGGTCAGAAGTCGAAAATTGATCTTTCAACAACACATTTATTTAGGTTTTCTGATAACTTCAAGACCAACTACCTTGCAAACACCATCGAACTGGGCCGCTCGTTTGTTCAACCCGAATACCAGTCGGGAGGGAGGAAAGGAATTTTTGCTCTTGATAACCTTTGGGATGGACTTGGTGCACTGATTGTTGACAATCCAAACGTTAAATACTTTTTTGGAAAAGTAACCATGTACCCCCATTTTAACAATACGGCACGGGATTATCTTCTCTATTTTATCAATACTTTCTTTTCTGATAAAGATAAATTAGTCCGGCCCATTGAACCACTTGGTTACCACACCCCTGTTGAAACATTACAGCAAATTTTTCCTGGTAACGATTATAAGTCGGAGTATAAATTGTTATCCCAAAAAGTCCGTGACCTTGGAGTAAACATTCCGCCATTAATCAATGCATACATGAATTTATCTCCTACAATGCGCAGCTTTGGAACAGCCCGTAACGATGCATTTGGACATGTAGAAGAAACAGGGATAATGATAACAATCGAAGACATTTACAACACCAAATCGAAACGACATATCGAATCGTACCTCGATCAGCTGTAAGCAGGAGATTTTTGCTACTTATCCAAATTCGTTAATTGAAAACACACAAACCAATAAAACCTGGCTTTTAACAGTCTGAAATAAGCACTAATCAATCAGATCAAAACCAGTATACTCCCTGAGAACCATTGGGATTTCAATACCTTTTTCTGTTTGATTATTTTCAAGAAGGGCAGCAACTATCCGGGGCAATGCAAGAGCACTTCCATTTAATGTATGTGCAATTTTAGGTTTCTTTTCACCTTCATCCCGAAATCGGAGTTTTAACCGGTTTGCCTGGTACGATTCAAAATTCGAAACAGAACTTACCTCGAGCCATTTTTTTTGTGCTGCTGAATATACTTCGAAATCATATGTAAGCGCAGATGTAAAGCTTATGTCACCTCCACAAAGTTTTAAGATGCGATAAGGTAATTCGAGTTCTTTCAATAAGCTTTCAACATAAGCAACCATCTCATCAAGTACCTGGTACGATTTATCAGGATGGGCCACATTTACAATTTCGACCTTATCAAACTGATGCAATCTGTTTAATCCCCTGACATCCTTCCCATAGGACCCGGCTTCGCGACGGAAACAAGGGGTATATGAAGTGTATTTTACAGGAAAATCACTTACATTAAGGATTACATCACGAAAAATATTGGTTACAGGTACTTCGGCTGTTGGAGCAAGATAAAAGTTGTCTAACTGACAATGGTACATCTGCCCTTCTTTATCAGGTAATTGTCCTGTACCGAATCCTGAGTCTTCATTAACTAAAATTGGAGGTTGAATTTCCTTGTATCCTTCGGCTTCTGCCTTATCTAAGAAATAATTAATCAATGCCCTTTGAAGTCGTGCACCCTTTCCTTTGTATACCGGAAAGCCGGCACCGGTAATTTTATTTCCAAGTTCGAAATCGATAATATCGAATTTTCTGGCAAGGTCCCAGTGAGGGAGTGCGTTACTTGATAAAGCAGGAACATCACCCGATTCTTTTACCTCAACATTATCATCTTCACCTTTGCCGGAAGGAACTGAAGAATGCGGGATATTGGGAATCTCTACCAAAAGATTACGGATTTCTTTTTCTATTTCTCCGGCCTGATGTCCAAGCTGTTTTGATTTCTCCTTTAGCTCACCGGTTTTAGCCTTTGCTTTATTAGCCTCTTCAATTTTTCCTTCTTTAAAAAGAATGCCTATTTGTTTTGATATTTTGTTCAGTTCGGTGAGTGCCGCATCGCGATCCTGTTGGTTAACTCGTCGCTCCTGGTCTTTGTCAAGCAATTGTTCAATTAATCCTGATGCATCGAAATTTTTAATTTTCAGACGCTCAATTGATTCAGCTTTGTTATCACGAAGGTAGTTTATCGAAAGCATGGTGTTGGTTTAATTTATCCTGAATTGTAATTATAAAAAAATCTCCTGCTTTATTAATTTTTAATTATAAAACAGGAGATCAAAATCTGCTATGAAACTATTCTATTCTTCTGTGTTTTCCTCAACTTTTTCCTCAGTTGCTTCGGTTTTTGTCCCCTCAGTTTCTACAGTTTCTGCAACAACAGCTTCGACAACAGGTGCTTCCGCTACCAGTTGTTCAACTACCGGTTGTTCAACTTTTGCAGATTCTGCCTGTGTATCAACAACGGGTACCTCTATTGGGATAACCGAAACATAGGATTTGTTATTTCTTTTCTTTTTAAAAACGACGGTGCCATGGGTTAGTGCAAACAGTGTGTGGTCTTTCCCAATTCCGACATTTGTATCGGGATTGTGTTTTGTACCACGCTGCCTTACAATTATATTACCGGCTTTCGCAAATTGTCCACCATATATCTTTACACCGAGTCGTTTACTTTCTGATTCTCGTCCGTTCCTTGAACTACCAGCTCCTTTTTTGTGTGCCATTTTTCAATTTTTTTAGATTATCCAACGATCGATTCAACCTGAACCTGAGTAAGGTATTGACGGTGCCCATTGCGCTTCTGATACCCTTTTCTCCGTTTTTTCTTAAAAACAATTACTTTGTCGCCTTTTAGGTGTGACAAAACCTTAGCAGTTATTTTTGCACCTTCAACAGTAGGTGTTCCAACAGCAACAGCTCCATCATTATCCACCAGCAATACTTTGTCGAAGTCTACACTTGATCCTTCTTCTGCATTTAAGCGGTGAACGTAAAGCTTACTGTCTTTCTCAACTTTAAATTGTTGACCTGCTATTTCTACAATCGCATACATTTAATTTCCTTGTTTTCAGATTTAAACTTTTGGACTGCAAAAGTAGATATTTTTATATTTTCTGCAAAAAATGCTTTTGATTTATTTATACCAAAAACAAAGGCTTTCATTCTTTTGAATATAAACACATTACGATTGAGCGTGCCTTTGATGTCATTACGTTTTCATCGAATGCAATGTATCTGCTCTCAATCATCAGTAATTGTTTTGCTATTTTTGAACAAACAAAACAGCTATGAACCACGCATGTCCATTTTGTAGTAAAACCATTTCTGAAATCAGTTATTTTGAAACGGAAAATTTTAGAACCATTTATAATATTGCCCCCATTCTGCCAGGGCATTCTCTTGTTATACCAAAGAAACATGTTGAGAGTTTATTGGATTTTTCAGATCAGGAATTAGCAGAATTAATGATGATTACAAGGGATTCTATCACAATTCTTTTAAAAGTATTTCGTGCTAAAGGATTCAATATTAGTTTACAGGAAAAAGAAGAAGCCGGTCAAACTATCGCCCATTTTCACCTACATCTTATCCCCCGGCAAACAAAGGATTTGCCTGAATCAGGTGACTGGTACACAAAACTGGAGGAAAGCCAGCATCGGGTTATCGACAGTAAAGACAGGCCAAAATTATCAGGAAAAGAAATTATTGAAATCGTAGAAAATATAAAGTTAAAAGCTGCGAAATAGTGAGTACGAAAATTATTTCTCTACATAATCTTGAAAGCTGTTGCGGTAACCTTTTGCAATTTCGTAGATAAACTCCTGCATTTTTAGAGCCCAATTGCCTGTTGTCATCCTTTTATCAAAAAAGCTGTACGGAACCGGTTCGGCAAAGATCAGGTCAATTTCCTGGTTGTATTGCTTAAACATTTCATGCGGAAGAAAAAACATTTCGAGGTTTGCCTTAATGCCGAGAAAGCTTCTGATTTGTCCGAGATTATAAAAAAACTTCGAATTTTTACCGCCAACAAAAATCGGGATAATATCGCGCTTATGCTGAATTGCCTTACTGATAAAAGTTTTCTTCCACTCTAAGTCGGTAATTTTTCCTTTTATTTTTCTCGATACCATTCCGGCCGGAAACATCAGCATTTGAATATCTGAAGCATAGTTTTTATCGAACGCACGAATGGCATCTTTCGAGCTAATTCCATGTTTGTTTATTGGGCTGAAATAGGGAGCAAAATTCGGTATTTTTAGCAAAATATCATTTACCGGCACTCGTACATCGCCATATTTCTCGACAATAACTTTTGTAAGAGCCATGCCTTCGAGACCTCCGAGCGGATGATTTGCTGCGAAAACAAATCTGCCGGAATCCTGAATATTCCCTGCACCGGAAATTTTAATCCTTACATTGAAAAACTCAATCACTTTATTTACAAAATTGATTCCCTGCAAATGGCCATTCTTCATGATGAACGAATTAATCTCATCCTCATGAACTATGCGCTTTATAAATGAAAACACAAAACCAGGCAAAATCTGAGCTAATCCGGAATTTTTCTCCGAAAAAACTTTTTCTACATCAATAAGTTTCTGTTTAGTTTCAATCTGTTTGTCTTCCATACATTTCGAATTCCGCTTCAAAAATAACTAAACTCCTATCACCAACAATTTTCACTTCTTAGGAAAACGGGATTGTATTTTGGAATTTCTTCGCAAATCGGAAACACAAAAGCATCTTCATCTATCTGACACTTTATGACACCGCTACATAAAGATCATAATATCAATTTAATATTCTTCTGATCTCAATACTTTTCTCCTCTATTATTCGTTAATAAATCATGAAATATGAATATTTATCAACAACATCAAAGTCAATGCAACATAAAATTTATATGTCTGATAATATTACCTTTACAAACTATTATTTATGTGTTTCAACATTTTATCAACAATATTAATCGACTTATCAACCAAATATGGAAAAAAATACCTAAATTAGCAGTGTCAAATTCTGTCAATAATTGTCAGATCATGACAATTCTGTTATTTTTACGTTCATTAACTGGCGACAAGAAACGATGATATCATTTGCAGGTGATTTTACGGGAAAGGTTGATAATAAAGGCCGTATAGTCCTGCCTGCAGCTTTCAAGACCGACATGATGGAAGCTGGAGAAGATACTTTTGTTGTCAGAAAAGATTTTCATGAGCCTTGCTTATTGCTTTATCCTGAAACGGAATGGAACAAACTGGTTTCCAAAATTGATGAAGCAAGCAACATCACTAACCGGCAAGACAGAAATTTCAAAAGACGATTTGGCAAAAATGTTAGCAAAATCGGATTCTCTGTCGACAACGGAAGGATGTTGATCCCTAAGCGTTACCTCGAAATGGCCAACATCAGCAAAGAGGTAATGATCGAAGGATTAGGCAAGTACATCGAAATTTGGGATAAGGCCGCATATGACCAAATTGATGACAGCTCAGAAAACTTTTCAGAAGAACTGGACGAGAAACTGAATTTGTAATTATTGACAGATAACAACATGACCGCTTATCACATTCCTGCATTGCTTTCACAAAGCATCGAAGGGTTGGCTATTAAACCCGGAGGTGTTTATGTGGATGCTACCTATGGTGGCGGTGGTCATTCCAAAAAAATTTTTGAGAAACTTACGAGCGGCAATTTATTAGCTTTCGATCAGGATATTGATGCAAAACGAAATCTTATCATTAGTAAGAGGTTTTTCTTTGCAAATCACAATTTCAGGTTCCTCACTAATTTTCTTTCATATTATGGCTTTTCAAAAGTAGACGGTATTCTTGCTGACCTGGGCGTAAGTTTTCATCATTTTGACGAATCAGGAAGAGGATTTTCATTCAGATCGGATGGCCCGCTCGATATGCGCATGAACACCAGGGCAAAATGCACTGCCTCAACAATAGTTAACTCATACTCGCTCGATAACCTTGCAAGTTTATTCAGGGAATATGGAGAAGTTGCCAATGCCGGTAAACTTAGCCAGAAAATAGTTGAAAACCGTAAACATGAAGGAATTACAACAATTAATCAATTTATCGATTGCATAAAAGATTGCATCCCTCACAAAAATGAAAATAAATACCTGGCAAAAGTATTTCAGGCACTCCGGATCGAAGTTAACCAGGAAATGGAAGCCCTGAAAGAACTTCTGCTTCAGATTCCCGGGATTCTCAACACGGGCGGCAGGCTTGTGGCTATCAGTTACCATTCGCTGGAAGATAAACTTGTAAAAAACTTCATCAAAACCGGTTCATTTGGCAACATTGTCACCAGAGATATCTATGGCAACACAAGTTGTCCTTTTAAACCTATAAACAAAAAAGTAATTATTCCTGATGAGGAAGAAATCAGGGCAAACAAGCGTGCAAGAAGTGCAAAATTACGCATCGCTGAAAGAATTTGAGAATTGGTAAAAGAAAAAGAAAATAAAATCGATTTTGGCAATGAGTCATCAAAGCGCTCAACCAAGGGGCTGGTAATGGATATTCTTGATGGAAGCATTTTCAACAAAAGTGGACTTATCCAACATCTGGGATATATCTTCTTTTTGGCCATCCTTGGAATATTCTATATCGGAAACCGCTACCATGCCGAGAAAGTGCTTAGAGAATCGATACATTTAGAAAAAGAACTTATTGATACCAGATCGGAGGCAGTTGCTGTTTCATCCGAATTGCTACTGAAGCAAAATCAATCGAATATAAACAAACTTCTAAAAGAAAAGGGAGTTGATGTAAAACCCTCACTCATTCCACCAAAAAAACTATACATTGATGACTAAGAGGGCAAAAAATATAAAAAAAATGATCACCCGCAGGGTTGTATTTATTTACATCCTTGCTTTGGTTTTTGGTTCAGCTATTGTTGCCCAAACATTTAGACTCATGGTTTTTGAGCGGAGTAAATGGGAAAACACAAAAGGATCGCCAATCCAGATGAAACCCATTGCTGCAAAACGTGGAGACATTATCTCTCGCGATGGAAACATGCTTGCCACCTCAGTTCCGTGGTACGAAGTAGTTATCGATATGCGGGCACCCGACTGGGATGAAATTTTTCAGTCAAAAAACGATTCAATAAAAACCTTACTCGACGCCATGAGCCGGGGTATCTCAAAATACACCAACCAAAGTCCTGCTATGGTTTTGACCAATATGCGCCGGATCCACGAAAAGAATGGTCAGTTTATGTTTCACCGGCAATTCATCTATCGCGAATATAATGAACTTGCAAAACTACCTATCCTTCGAAACGGACGATATAAAACAGGGCTTCGCCACATAGCTCACGCCAAAAGAGTTCAGCCATATGGTGAATTGGCAAAACGGACCATCGGTTCCCTATCACACGATGGCTTTAAAGGGCATAATGGATTTGAAAAAGCATTTAACGAATATTTAGCCGGAAAATCTGGCGAAGGATTAATGCAAAAAATTGGCGGCGCAATCTGGATGCCGATTGACGAAAGCTCGACAAAGGAACCTGAGAACGGATTCGATATGGTTACCACCCTGAATATGGATTTTCAGGACATTGTACATAATGCATTATTAAAACAATTGCACCGTACCAGGTCGCACCATGGGTGTGCCGTATTAATGGAAGTTGAAACCGGCGAGGTCCTTGCTATCGCAAATTTATCCGAAGACATCAACGGTTACGAGGAGGACTACAACTATGCTGTTGGTGAACGTACCGAGCCTGGATCGACAATGAAACTGGCCTCTTTTATGGCAGCCATCGAAGATGGATATTTAAAACTTACCGATAGTGTCGACACAGAGAATGGCATCTTCCACTACAATAATATCGACATAAAAGACACGAAGGAAGATGGATATGGTAAATTATCGGCCAAAGATGTATTTAAGGTATCGTCGAATATTGGAATGGTAAAATTAATCCTACGGCATTACGAGGACATACCAGAAGAATTCATCGACAGGCTTTATACATTCAACATAAATAAAATGATGGGCCTCGAAATACCAGGCGAGCCACCTCCAATTATTAAATATCCCGGCGATAGTTTATGGTGGGCCGGCTCGTTAGCGCAAATCTCATACGGATACGAGATAAAATTTACTGCCATGCAAATCCTGACCTTTTATAATGCAATTGCAAATAATGGAAAGATGGTCAGGCCCAGGTTTTCGAAAGCCCTTTCGAAAGAGGGCAAGATTAAAAAGCGATTTAATACTGATGTTATCGACAATTCCATTTGTTCGCGATCGACACTAAAAAAGGCCCGTGAACTTCTGGAAAGTGTAACCGACGACGGTTACATAACCGATAATGATGGCAAAAAAATCTTTACAGGATTAAAGGGTACAGCCTACAACATCAAATCAAAAACCTACAAAATAGCCGGAAAAACCGGAACTTCTCAAATTGCTGACGAAGACCGTGGATACGGCGAACAAGACGGAATGCGCGATTATCAGGCTTCCTTTGTCGGATACTTTCCAGCCGATAATCCGAAGTATTCCTGTATTGTTGTTATCAACTCGCCAAGGCACATCAGTTATTATGGAAATATCGTAGCCGGCGAAGTTTTTAAAGAGATTGCTGATAAGGTCTATGCACGTACCTATGCGTACGATCACAACCAACAACCGGAATCCGGCAATTCGCTTCCCTATTCGCTTCATGGAAACCGTGCAGAAACCCTTCAGCTTTTTGATGAGTTTGATATTCCGGTTAACGACAATGAACTTACATCAGATTGGGTATTAACATATAATACTGATTCAGTTATTAATCTAAAAAACAGATTTATCACCGATAATAACCTGATGCCCAATGTAAAAGGAATGGGACTGAAAGATGCCTTATACCTTCTTGAAAACCGGGGTTTAAAAGTCAGTGTGGAAGGATTCGGTATGGTAAAACAACAATATCCAAAACCAAATAAGCGGATTAGAAAAGGTGAACCAGTTAAGCTGGTATTAAACAAAAACACCATGTAATTTAACAATCAAAACAAGAAGAGTGTAAGTGAAACGACTGGAAGAAATAACAAATCACATTGATTATCAAACGATAACCGGGTATAGTAATATCGAGATTCACAATATTTATTTCGATTCAAGAAAAGTTACAAAAGGCTGTTTGTTTGTAGCTGTAAAAGGCACACAAACCGATGGTCATCAGCATATTGAAAATGCGATTAATGGTGGTGCATCGGCAATTGTTTGCGAAATATTACCAAAAGTTTTAACTGATACAATTTGTTATATAAAAGTAGAAAACTCCTCACTGTCGTTAGCTCTGATTGCTTCATTCTTTTACGATAATCCTTCAGAAAAAATAAAACTGATTGGAATAACCGGAACAAATGGAAAAACCACAGTTGCTACCCTGCTCTACAAATTGTTCATGAAGTCAGGTTTCAAGGCAGGATTACTATCAACTGTTGAAAATTATATCGGTGATCATTCTTTACAAGCAACTCATACAACGCCCGATGCAGTTCAGATCAACAGTCTTTTAAACGATATGGTATTGGCCAACTGTGAATTTTGTTTTATGGAAGTTAGTTCTCATGCCATTCATCAAAACCGCATTGCCGGACTCAAATTTACCGGTGGTGTTTTTACAAACCTGTCGCACGATCATTTGGATTACCACTCATCGTTTCGCGAATATATAAGCGTAAAAAAGAGGTTTTTCGATGAGCTGCCTGAATCAGCTTTTGCCTTATCGAATGCCGACGACAGGAATGGGAAAATCATGTTTCAAAACTGCAATGCGAACAAGTTTTATTATGCGCTAAAAAGCATGGCAGATTTTAATTGCAAATTAATTGAACAACATTTCGATGGCACATTGCTTCAAATTCAGGACACTGAGGTATGGACACATTTCATCGGAAAATTTAATGCATATAATTTAGTGGCGGTTTATGCGGTTGCACTACGGCTTGGCATTGAAAAAATTGAAACTCTTGAAGTGATCAGCCGACTAAAACCGGTAAATGGACGTTTCGAATCCATCAGGTCGAACTCGGGAATTCTTGCCATTGTTGATTATGCACATACACCTGATGCACTGCGTAATGTCCTGGAAACCATCACTCAAATCAGAAAGAACAAAAACCTGATTATTACTGTGGTTGGAGCCGGCGGAAATCGCGACAAGACCAAAAGGCCGGAAATGGGCAGAATTGTTTCAGAGCTTTCCGACAAGGTAATTTTTACTTCGGATAACCCACGTGATGAAGAACCTGACCAGATTATAAATGACATTAAGAATGGTGTACCCACAACAAACCTGTCGAAAGTTATAAGTATTCCTGATCGCCGGGAAGCCATTAAAACAGCCTGCTTTATTGCACAAAGCGGTGATATTATACTGGTTGCCGGTAAGGGCCACGAAACTTACCAGGAAATAAAAGGGATACGCAATCACTTCGATGATAAAGAGATAATTAAAGAGATTTTTTTACAGATTATTAACCCAAATTAACCAAGCAAAATGCTCTATTACCTGTTCGATTATTTGAATGAATTAGATTTTCCCGGAGCGGGGATGTTTCAATATATTTCGTTTCGATCGTCAATGGCACTGATCACTTCATTGTTAGTTTCATTGCTGATCGGGAAAAGGATTATTCAATACCTGCAGAAAAAGCAGATCGGTGAAACCATCAGGAACCTTGACCTGGAAGGACAAATGCAAAAAAAAGGGACTCCTACTATGGGAGGATTAATAATCATTGGATCGATTTTAGTGCCCGTTTTACTATTTACAAAACTCCACAATTTTTATATCATTTTAATGATAATCTCGACTATTTGGCTGGGATTGATCGGCTTTCTTGATGATTATATCAAAGTATTTAGAAAGAATAAAGAGGGACTTAGAGGCCGTACAAAACTTATCGGGCAAATAATTCTTGGACTTATAGTTGGGTCAAGCCTCTACCTGAACGATGGGGCAACTATTCGTGAGAAGAAAGCAATCGATGAATATTCTCATGTAGAAAACATCGAGTATCAGGAGGTTAGAGCAAAAAACATTTGGTCAGAGGATATTAAATCAACAA
Source organism: uncultured Bacteroidales bacterium (assembly GCA_964388245.1). Taxonomy (GTDB): domain Bacteria; phylum Bacteroidota; class Bacteroidia; order Bacteroidales; family M50B96; genus JAIOYV01. The sequence goes on along the minus strand of CAYLZH010000035.1, from coordinate 8,636 downwards.
AAACTACTATTCCTTTTCTGAAGAATAACGAATTCGATTATGCATCGTTGGTTGGATTTTTAGGCGATAAAAGCAAGTTCTGGGGTTGGATGGTATTTATAATTATTGCCATTTTTATAATTACAGCCGTGTCGAACGGTGCCAATCTCACCGACGGGCTTGATGGCCTTGCAACTGGCACCTCGGCAATTACAGGAATTACACTTGGGATACTGGCTTATGTTTCCGGTAATTTAATATGGGCCGATTATCTTAACATCATGTACATCCCGCACACGGGCGAGTTAGTGGTGTTTATTTCTGCTTTTATTGGCGCTACGGTAGGATTTTTATGGTACAACTCTTTTCCTGCACAGGTTTTTATGGGCGATACCGGCAGTCTCACGATAGGAGGTATAATAGCTGTATTTGCTATCATCATCCATAAAGAGCTGCTGATCCCGATACTTTGCGGGATATTCCTTGTCGAAAACCTATCGGTTGTTATGCAGGTTGCCTGGTTTAAACACACCAGAAAAAAATATGGCGAGGGAAGACGAATATTTCGAATGGCACCGCTTCATCATCATTATCAAAAGAAAGGATACCCTGAAGCCAAAATTGTAACACGGTTCTGGATTGTTGCCATTATGCTGGCAGTATTAAGTATTGTAACCCTTAAAATCCGCTAATCAGAATGAATAATCGAATAGTCATACTGGGTGCAGGCGAAAGCGGAAGCGGGTCGGCTGTGTTAGCAAAGCTAAAGGGATTTGAGGTATTTGTTTCGGATAAAGGAACAATTAAGCAAAAGTATCGCAATTTGCTTGATCAATATAAAATTCCCTTTGAGGAAGGACGGCATAGCATTGAGAAAATCCTCGATGCCGGTATAGTGGTGAAAAGTCCTGGAATCCCTGACACAGCAGAAATTATTTTACGCCTGAAAGAAAAAAAGATTCCTGTGGTTTCAGAAATCGAATTTGCAGGCCGGTACACTTCAGCAACAAATATTTGTATTACCGGGAGCAATGGCAAAACAACAACTACTTTACTGATTCACCATATCTTAAAGAAGTCCGGATTTAATGTTGGGCTGGCCGGTAATGTAGGACAAAGCTATGCGCTTCAGGTTGCCCTTGAAAATCACGACTATTATGTTATCGAACTTAGCAGTTTTCAGCTTGACGGGATGTTTGATTTCAAGGCTGATATTGCAATTCTAATGAACATAACACCTGATCATCTCGACAGGTATGATTATAAACTTCAAAACTATATTGATTCGAAATTCAGGATATGCCGAAATCAAACATCAGCTGACTATTTTATTTATTGTGCTGATGATGAGATTACGAACCGGGAAGTTTCAATGCGTAATTTTCAATCAAATCTGATCCCCTTTTCATTCGACAAGGCCAAATCGACTGTGGCCTTTGTCGAAAATAATTCAATTCATATAAAACATCAAAACAACCTTTATACTATGACTTTACAGGAATTAGCCCTACAGGGAAGGCATAATGCTTATAATTCGATGGCTGCTGCCATTGTTGGCAATGTACTTCAAATCAGGAAAGAAAGAATAAGGGAATGTTTATCCGATTTCCAGGGTGTTGAGCACAGGCTCGAGTATTATTTAAAAATACACGGTATCCAGTTTATTAACGATTCGAAAGCCACAAACGTAAACTCTACCTGGTATGCCCTCGAGAGCATGCAGGCCTTAACAGTGTGGATAGTTGGCGGGGTAGATAAAGGCAACGACTATTCCATGCTGAAAGAATTGGTCAGGAACAAAGTTATTGCAATTGTTTGTCTCGGTGTTGATAACAGCAAAATCCACAAAGCATTTTCAAAATATGTGAAAACTATTGTCGACACGTATTCGATGTCGGAGGCTGTAAAAGTTGCATATTCACTTGCCCGGAAAGATCACAATGTATTGTTATCTCCAGCTTGTGCCAGCTTCGATTTGTTCGAAAACTATGAGGATCGGGGGCGCCAGTTCAAAAATTGTATCCGTAACTTATAAAGCTCAGGTTGAATTAAACAGATGGCAGCAATATTTAAATATTTAAAAGGCGACAGGACAATTTGGATCATAATGATGTTCCTGGCAATAATTTCGATCCTTGTTGTTTTTACTTCTGTTGGCCAAATCGCATTTCGCGACAGTGCCGGAGCTACCGGAAAACTGTTTCGTCATGTCATGTTTTTAATCCTTGGGTTTGTCGTTTTGTTTGTAACACACCGGATACCTTACAATTATTTCTCCGGCATTTCGGTTTTGTTACTATGGATATCGATAGGCTTATTAGCATTAACCCTAACACTTGATATTGCCACCAACGAAGCAAAGCGATGGCTTATCTTACCCTTTGGATTTACCATTCAAACATCGGATATTGCAAAACTTGCCCTTATAATGTACGTGGCACGTGTCTTATCAAAACACCAGGAAGTAAAAGCAAATTTCAAGGATGTGATTCTACCTTTAACATTCAGAATTTTTCTTGTGTGTGGTTTAATTCTTTCTGAAAATTTATCGACGGCAGTATTAATTTTCGGATCGGTTTTTACACTGATGTTAGTTGGCAGGGTAAAATGGATTCATTTGGCTGGATTACTTATAGTAGTTATTGCACCGGCTGTCATTTTTATCAATACAGTTTTAAAAGCCGACGAAGACTCTCGTTTCTACACCTGGAAAAACCGGGTCGAGAGATACACCGGGGCTGCGGATGATGGCAACTATATGCAGGCAAATTTATCGAAGAATGCTATTGCCACTGCCGGAATATTTGGTAAAGGCCCTGGTCACAGTCAGGCAAGGTATGCCCTTCCACATGCCTATTCCGATTTTATTTATGCAATTATTATTGAAGAATATGGCCTTTTTGGAGGATTGATTGTACTGTTACTCTACATGATTTTACTCTTCCGGGCCGGTGTGATTGTAAAAAACAGCCCGACACATTTCGGTGCTTTACTCGCTTTTGGACTTGCGATAAGCCTGGTATATCAAGCATTTATAAATATGGGTGTTTGTGTAGGTTTACTTCCGGTAACAGGTCAAACCCTGCCCTATGTAAGCTGGGGGGGGACATCCATTCTTTTTACCAGCATGGCCATTGGCATGATCTTAAGTGTTAGCCGACACGACCAGGAGGCAAATGGAAAGATTGCACATGAAACAATTCGAAAAAATTATATAACTGAATAACAAATAATATCCGGGAATGAAAGAACAGGAAACAAGTGAACACAATAATTTAAATGAGTAAAAATAAAAACATACGTGTAATTATATCGGGTGGTGGGACCGGAGGCCATATTTTCCCGGCCATATCCATTGCTAACGCTCTTCAGAAAACTGATAAGACAATTGAAATACTTTTCGTGGGAGCCAATGACAGGATGGAAATGGAAAAAATTCCTGCAGCCGGATATAAGATAATCGGTTTGCCTATTAGTGGATTTCAACGCAGGCTTACTTTCAAAAACATAACATTCTTTTTGAAATTAGCCCGAAGCTTAAGGAAATCAGCCTCTATTATCAAAGAATTCGGGCCTGATGTGGCAGTCGGTGTAGGTGGATATGCCAGTGGTGCACTTTTGTATATGGCTGCAAGAAAGTCAATTCCCTGCCTTATCCAGGAACAAAATTCATATCCGGGCATCACCAATAAACTGCTTAAAAACAAGGCAAATAAAATATGTGTTGCATACGATGCAATGGACAGATTTTTTCCGGCCAATAAAATCATTCTTACCGGAAATCCTGTAAGGCAGGATATATTAAACATATCAGGAAAAAAAGAAGAAGCAATAAACCACTTTAATATCGCACAAGGGAAAAAGGTATTGCTAATTCTTGGAGGCAGCCTGGGGGCAAGAAGCATCAACAGAAGCCTGATGAACGAAATTTCAAAACTGGCGCCTGGCAATATCGAAGTTTTATGGCAAACAGGTAAAGGATATATAAATGAAGTCCAATCAGTTTTGAAAAACACCGATTCTGAAAATATTCATGCAACCGACTTCATTAGCCGAATGGACCTTGCATATGCTGCGGCAGATATAATTATATCACGGGCTGGAGCAGGTACCATCTCAGAGCTTTGTTTGGTTGGCAAAGCGTGTATATTAGTCCCGTCGCCAAATGTAACTGAAGACCATCAAACAAAAAATGCTATGGCCTTAGTTAACCGGAAGGCAGCCGTATTGGTAAAAGACAGCCATACCGAAAAAGAACTGGTCGATACCGCCTTAAATCTGATAAGCGATATCGAATCACAATCTGAATTGGCCAGGAATATCGGCACATTGGCCTTAAAAAATTCAGCACAAATAATTGCTGATGAGGTTTTAAAACTTGTAAAGATCAAAAAAAATTGAACCTGGATCGCATAAATAAGGTGTATTGTATTGGGATAGGAGGAATTGGAGTAAGTGCCCTGGCTCGCTATTTTAAAGCGTTGGGCAAACAAGTTTCGGGTTATGATCTTACTCCTTCGCCACTAACACAGCAGCTTATGGCCGAGGGAATCGATATTCATTTTACTGATGATCCTTCACTGATTCCATTTTCGCCGGATGAAAAAGAGCATGTTTTGGTAATCTACACGCCAGCCGTCCCCTCCAATCATGCTGAGTTAAATAGTCTAAGGGAAGCTGGATTTGTGATTTATAAACGATCGGAAGTTTTAGGTCTGATTGCGAATAAGAAGGAAACTATTGCAGTTGCCGGCACACATGGAAAAACCAGTGTTTCAGGAATCCTGAGTTATATCCTCTCGGTATCAGAATTGGGATGTTCTGCTTTTCTGGGCGGGATATCCAAGAATTTCAACAGTAATCTGATTGTTAGCGATAGTTCGTTAATGGTTACTGAAGCCGATGAGTTCGACAGGTCGTTTTTACAACTATATCCAGAACATGCAATTGTTACATCAATCGATCCGGATCATCTCGATATCTATGGAAACATCGAGGCAATAAAGGACAGTTTTTCACAATTTGTATCGCAAATACAAACAGGAGGTCATCTCTTGCTTAAGAAAGATCTTGTTAATATTGCATCAGATCAGAGTAAATTAAAAGCATACACTTATTCTGCCGACCAAAAGGCTGACTTTTATGCCGATAATATTCGAATTAACACCGGTCGTTATATTTTCGACCTTGTTTGCGCTGATAATCAAACAATAAAGAATATTAGTCTTAATTTGCCCGGAAGGATTAATATGGAAAACGCGGTTGCTGCGGCCTCAATGGCCTTCCTGTTGGGTGTAAATACTGAAACAATAAAATCAGGTATCGAGAATTTCCATGGAATGGCCCGGCGTTTCGATTATCAAATTAGATCTGACAAAGTAATTTACATTGATGATTATGCACATCATCCTGCAGAACTATCAAAAACAATTGAATCGTTGCGGGAACTTTACCCGCATAAAAAAATGACCGGAATTTTCCAGCCACATCTTTTTACACGCACGCGTGATTTTGCGCAAGAATTTGCTCAAAGCCTATCGGAACTTGATAGTGTAATATTATTGGAAATATACCCCGCACGCGAAAAACCTATCGAGGGTGTGAGTTCGGATATTATTTATAATCAGATAAAAACTAAAGATAAAAGCTTATGCAAAAAAGAAGAGCTTTTAAAAGTTATCTCCAATCGAAAGCCTGATTTTCTGATAACATTTGGTGCAGGCGATATTGACAGGCTGGTACCTGAAATCAAACAAATATTAATTGATAGCTGATTAAATGAGATTTATCAAAAAAGAATATCGTAAATATTGGATTTTATCTGTCTGGATAATCATTATCGGGTATATGGTATTTTCTTTTGGAATTGTTGGAGGCGATCGCAACTCAAGTTTGTGTTCCTCGATTATTGTTAGTATCGAAAGCCAGGGAGAAGATAACTTTATAACTGAAAATGAAATTATTCAATTGCTAAAAAATAAGAATCAAAAAATCACAGGAACACCAATGATTGACATTAATACTGCAATTATTGAAAAAATTGTGTCCGGTCATGTGCTCATCAAAAGGGCTGATGTTTATAAAACCATAAAGAAAAGGGCTGATGTTTATAAAACCATAAAGGGTGAATTAAAAATAGACATTGAACAACGAAAACCAATTATTCGAATTATCAGCAAAACCGGTCAGAGTCTTTATTTGGATGAGGATGGGGTACCCATGCCGGCATCGAAACATTACACGGCACATGTTATGGTGGCCGGAGGTAATATTCCGGGATTTGATTTCTCACAATTTGATGATAACGCAACAATACCTGTCGTATATCAACAACTTTATGAAATTGCCGGGATTATCAGCGAAAATGAGTTATGGATTGCACAAATAGACCAGATTTATGTTAACCGTAAAAATGAGATCGAATTAGTTTCCCGCATTGGTGATCACACAATCCGGTTCGGTACATTCAATAATTATCGGCGAAAATTAGCAAAGCTGGAAGCCCTTTACAAACAGGGATTTTCAAAATATGGATGGAAAAAATATAAAACTATCAATCTGAAATATAAAGATCAGGTAGTTTGCACAAAACGATAACAGTGAAAACTTATAATATGGATCAGAATATTGAATATATGGCGGCAATTGATATTGGCACCAGCAATACAATTGCAATTATCGGACGGAAAACAACACACGGAAAACTTGAAATAATCGGTATAGGCGAAGCTCCGAGCGGCGGCATAAAACGGGGTGTTGTAATTAATCTTGAAGAAACCGCACAAAGCATTAAGCAGGCAGTTGAACAGGCCAGAACTGCATCGAAACTTGATTTTACAAAAGCTTTTGTTGGCATTGCCGGACAGCATATTAAATCGCTTACTAACAGAAGTACAAAATATATCGACAATCCTGAGTTTGAGATCAAACAAAAAGATGTGGATGAACTAAAATCGAACATGTATAAAATCCCCATCGATGCAGGTGAAGAAATCATTCATGTTATTGCCCAGAATTATATTGTCGATAATGAACCCGGGGCAGAAAACCCGGTAGGGATTTCGGGCAAACAACTCGAAGCCGATTATCATATTGTTATCGGGCAAACATCGGCAGCAAAAAACATCGAGAAGTGTGTTAACAGGGCAGGCATCGATGTTATCGATCTAATTCTTGAGCCAATTGCAGCCGCCGAAGCAGCACTAACACCCGACGAAAAAGAGGCCGGGGTTGTCCTGGTAGATATTGGTGGAGGCACCACCGATGTAGCCATTTACCACGACAATATTATTATGCATACTGCAATAATTCCTTTTGGCGGAAATGTTGTAACCAACGACATTAAAGAAGGATGTGCAATTTTACAACGCAATGCCGAGCAACTAAAATTGCAGTATGGATGTGCTCTGGGCGACCTTGCCGACGAGAACAAGATCATATCTATTCCTGGAATAAGTGGCCGAAAGCCAAAAGAGATTTCGTTCCGGAACCTGGCATATATCATCCAGTCGCGCATGGAAGAAATTATCGATGCTGTACTTGTTGAGATCCAGAGTTCGGGAATGACCGATAAAATAAGTGCCGGAATTGTAATTACGGGAGGTGGCGCCCTGTTGGAAAATCTACCTGAATTGATAAATTATCAAACCGGTTATGATGTCAGGTTAGGAAATATTTCTGAAATCCTTTCTGATGACAATCCTGAAGAGCTTAGAAACTGTTCGTATGCCACAGCCATTGGATTATTGGTGAAAGGATTCGAGCATCCTGAGGCTGTTAATGTGCTTTCACCCATTATTGATGAAACTGATGCTAACAACAATGATGATGACCTTGAGAATGACAACGGAGGATTGTTTGATTCGATCAGAAGAAGATTTTTAAGTTTTGTCGACGATAGTAATCTAAGCTAATTGAAAGGAAATTGGAAAAATAAATTAAATAATATTGAAAATAAACATGTAATAAAACTAATGACAGAATACTGATAACTTTTAAATGACCATAAACCGAAACATACCTGATTTGACCAAATATCTTTCTAATGACCTGGTAAACTTTGCATTTCCCGAAGAAAATGCCTCAGAACTTAAGGTTATCGGTATAGGAGGTGGTGGTTCAAATGCTGTAAACCATATGTTTACTATGGGTATTGATGATGTCGAATTAATTATCTGCAATACCGATTCACAGGCTTTAGCAAATAGCCCGGTAGCTACAAAAATCCAGTTGGGAAAAACCCTCACACGTGGAAGGGGTGCAGGAAGCAAACCTGAAATTGGCCGGAATGCTGCAATTGAAAGCCTCGATGAAATTATAAACAAGATCAGGGACAATACAGATATGGTTTTTCTGACGGCAGGGATGGGTGGTGGAACCGGTACTGGCGCAGTTCCTGTAATTGCTGGCAAAATCAAAGAACTCGGCGTACTGACAGTTGCAATAGTAACTCTCCCATTTAAAACCGAAATTGGAAACAGGATTGAACATGCCAGAAAAGGAGTCAGGGAATTGGAAGACGTTGTGGACGCATTAATAATTATTGAAAACGAGAAGCTACACGAAAACTATGCCGACCTGCCACTGTCCGAAGCATTTAGAAAAGCCGATGAGGTTCTTTCCATTGCCGCAAAATCAATAATTGAAATAATAAAAGT